>JADKJG010000013.1 GCA_016722375.1 Bacteroidota bacterium
ATCGGAGCGGGTGAAGGTGCAACTGCATCCAAATTCTACGGCAAGGATTAAGGAATTTGAATTTGATTTCGGAACGCTTGAAATCAAAGGACGCGGAGCGAATGGAAACATCCTCACCAAGTTTCCGGTGCGCAAAATGGATTTGTTGGAAAAGGGCAAATCATCTATAGGTGGTATCAAACTTTGGTTTGATGAGAAATTTGGAAGGTTGGTGAGCGAGGAGAAGGACAAGAGCTATTACCTCGGCGAGTTCAACACGGGCGACCAGATTATTGTGGCCTTTAAAGATGGCAACGTGGAGTTGACCAATTTTGAATTGACCAATAAATATGAACTGGATGAAATTTTGACGGTAGAAAAATTTGAGCCGGAGCAGGTGTACAGTGCGGTTTATTATGACGGCAACAACAAGGAGTATTACGTCAAGCGCTTCCACGTGGAGTTGAAGACCGAGAAGCTGAAGTCTTCGATTGTTACGGAGCATAAAGATTCCAAACTGGCTGTGTTTTCTTCGCGCAACGAAGTGTGGGTGAAGTTCAACGTCCTGAAGGGCAAAAGCAAGGACAAATCGGAAGAGGAGGTGAGCCTGAGCAAGATGATAGACGTGAAGGGTTGGAAGGCGCTCGGCAACCGCCTGACGCAGCACAGCGTTACGGGAAAAGTGGCCGAGGAAATCAAGGCCGAAGAGCTGCCCAAGGAGGTGAAGATAGGCACGACCATAGAACTGGAAGTAAGCCCCAAGGCCAAGAAGAAAGGAGAGCAAGGAGATTTATTTTAAACCATAAATAGACAGTAGCCGTTAATAAAGTTGTATTTGACAGAGGGAAAAGAGTTATTTATTTGATGTAAGCAAAAATTACATGAAAAACAGCAACTATTCCATTGAATACAGCGATGCTTAAGTCACGGCTTGGGGTGGCTTTTCGATGAGGCAACAATTCTCTGAAAAGATAAAGATTCGGCAGTTCATTCAGACATTACCTATACCGAAGAGCACTAGTAATAACCGATATGAAGTTGAGGACATTGTAGAGAGCGTCCTGCTATCTGTTTGGTTAGGATGTTACAAATTTTCTCATACTCATGTGACTCATGTGTTGCGATTGGATGATACGCTGAAGAAAATATTCGGGTGGAAACAGCTCCCGAGCAATACCTCTTACAAACGCTTCTTCAAAAAATTTAATCAAGGCATCAATAACGAAGTTTTTCCTGCCATACAACAATGGTTCTTTGAGCAGTTGCGGTTTGACAATTATGCGCTTACATTAGATTCAACGGCTATCCCTTGCTATGGAAAGCAAGAAGGCAATCACATCGGCTACAATCCAACTAAACGAGGCAGACCAAGCCATCATCCTCTATTTGCCTTTCTGGGCAATAAACGTATGGTGGTCAACAGTTGGCTTTGAGGATTGAAAGCAAATAAAAATTTGTAAGACACAGAGGCTATTTTCTATCACGTCTTTCCTTCCACAAAAAATGCGGGTTAGGTTCTCCTGAAGGAGGACAATCACCTACAAAAAAAAGATGAATCAATCGGTGGCGGGGGTTGAAAGGACTTGAAAGGTGAAGTTGCACCAGCTAATTGGTATGTATTCTTTGCAAAAAGTTATGTATCCCTCACCCAAAAGTATGTATCTCTGGCTAAAAGGTATGTACTCTCTGCCAAATAGTATGTACTATTTGGTCAAAGGTATGTACTCCGTGCCAAAAAGTATGTACTCCCAGCCAAATGTTATGTAGCGCACGGCAAATGTTATGTACTCCCAGCCGAAAAGTATGTACTATTTGGTGAAGGGTATGTACTCCCAGCCAAATAGTATGTACTTCTGGCCAAATGATATGTACCCCCAGCCAAAAAGTATGTACTTTTTGGTGAAGGGTATGTACTCCCAGCCAAATAGTATGTACTTTTTGAGAAAGAGTACTTATTATTTCAGCCTTTTGAAATAGCCTGTGGCTCACTTTAGGTGCTTTTCTTGTTAAAATGCATAGAAAAACGGTTCTATTGCAGTACTGTCCGGTAAAACTGTTGAAAGGGATATTTCAGCCATGCTTGCACAATGAAGCGATGCTTCAGTTTAATTTATTCTGAAACCAACCTCCCCCCTCTCCGTCAGATTACGTCGGGAATAATTGAGGTTGTTGAATTGGTTTGGTGGATAAAAGGTCGTAAGAAGCGAAGGGGTTTCTTAAAAACTCGAACAGCTTAATGTAGCTTATTTCCCCACCGCAGAGTCTCCGTTTCGGGACTCTGCGTGAATGAAAGCACAAAACTAGCTTAGCGCAGAGTCCCCAATGCTTCGCAAAGGGAGACTCTGCTGGCGGAAGAGTTCCCTACAGTTGGTGGTCAGCTTGTTTAATAAGTTTAAATTACAAAAACAAACCTAAAGGGCTAGCGGAGGTGGATTTTTCTGCGGAAGCAGAAAAAGACGGAGGTGGAGGAGCATGAAGCGTAATGATGACTTTTTGATTGGAGGGCTGAGCCCGCCCTCTTGCGTTTAGGGAAAAGCTAAAATATGGCGGGCAAGCGCGAAGGATAGAGGCGGCATCCTTTTTCATCCTTTCATAATAAGCGAGTCGAAAAAGATATAGCCGAAAGCCTGACGCCAATCCCGGCGCTTTGGCCGGGATTGGGGGCGCGCCCAAATGATAAAACTTACGCCGTTGGTATTTCCTTGTCTGGTTTCAGCAGTTTTTGGAGAATCAGGGAAAGGAGCATGACGAGGAGGCAGCCGATGAGGTTGAGCCAGAGGAAGGCGGTGAGGTCGGTGAGCCAGGCGAAGACGATGAAGGTTTCGGCGATGAGGGCGGCGTAGAAGACGGCGGTGCCGCGGACTTTTTGAGGTAGAAGGCGGTGAGGAAGATGCCGAGGATGGTGCCGTAGAAGAGGGAGCCGAGGATGTTGACGGCTTCGATGAGGTTGCCAAGTTTGCCGGCGTAGAGGGCGACGAGGACGCAGAAGAGGCCCCAGCCGACGGTGGTCCAGCGGGAGGCGGAGAGGTCGGTTTTTTCTATGCCGTGTTTATTGATGAGGCGTTTGTAGAAATCTACGGTGGTGGTGGAGGCGAGGGAGTTGAGGCCGCCCGCTGTGGAGCCCATAGCGGCGAGGAAGATGATGGCGATGAGGATGCCGACGAGGCCCACGGGGAGGTAGTTCATGACGAAGCTGAGGAAGATGTAGTTGGTGTCGTTGATGTCGGCGGCGGGGTCGTTTTTTATCATCAGCTTGGTGACATCTTTGCGGATGGATTCTTCTTTGGTATAGGCTGTTTTTAGTTGTGTTTGTACGGCATCCACTGCTTGGTCGTCCTTGCTGTCCATAGCATGGAGCAAATCGGTGACGAGCAAAGTCTTTTGGGCATGGGTTTGGTTGAAGTCGGCTTCGAGGGATTTATATTCTTTCTGGTAGGTGCTGTTTTCAATGCGGTCGAGTTCTACTTTATTGAAGAACAGGGGCGGCTGATGAAACTGGTAGAAGGTGAAGACGAGGGTGCCGATGAGCAGGATGAAAAACTGCATGGGGATTTTGACGAGGCCATTCATGATTAAACCCAAGCGGCTTTGAGAAACGGAACTGCCGGTGAGGTATCTTCCTACCTGCGATTGGTCGGTTCCGAAATAGGATAGTTGGAGGAAGAAGCCGCCGATGATGCCGGACCAGACGTTGTAGCGGTTGTTTAGATCGAAGGTGGTGTCAATGGCGTTGAGCTTGCCCATTTTTCCGGCAATGTGAAGTGCATCGAGGAAGCCGACCTGCTGGGGCAAGAGGTGGACGACCATGAAGGCGGCGACAATCAGCCCGGTAAAGATGATGCTCATTTGCAGCATTTGGGTGTAGGAAACGGCCTTGGTTCCTCCATAGACGGTATAGAGAATGACCACGCCACCGATGAATAGGGTGGGGTAGGTGATGCTAACGCCCAAAATGGTGGAGAGGACAATGGAAGGTGCATAGATGGTGATGCCGGTAGAGACGCCGCGCTGCAAGAGAAAGAGCGAGGAGGTGAGGGTTCGGGTTTTTAAATCAAAACGCTTTTCGAGATATTCATAGGCGGTATAAACGTTGAGATTTTTGAATACGGGGATGAAGCTGGTGCAAATGACAATCATAGCCAAGGGCAGACCAAAGTAGAACTGCACGAAGCGAACTCCATCGCTATAGGCCAGGCCGGGTGCAGAAAGGAAAGTGATGGCGCTGGCCTGTGTGGCCATGACGGAAAGGCCGACATGATACCAAGGGAGTTTTTTATCGGCCAGCAGAAAGCCGCTGATGTTTCGTGTATGACGGCTTTTCCATACTCCGTAAAACACAATGGTCGCCAAGGTGAGAAAGAGAACAATCCAGTCGGGCGTGCTCATTCAAAGTATTTGGTGAAGCCATACAAAAGCAAGATGACCGCTATCAAAACAATCAGCACCAAGGCATAAACATTTCTCCATTCGCCAAGAAATGGCGGTTTTTGTTCCTCTGGGGAATTATCGGTCATTCGGCGGAAGGCTGAGCAGGTTGGCAAATAAGCGATAGGCACCGGGAACTCCGGCGGGCAATTCGCGGAAGAAAACCAAGCCGGTGTAAACAAAGTTTCCCTTGCCGAATTTTGCGGTAATCAGGCTTCCGTCCATCGGTTTTTCATTAGGGTCGTGCATGGAAAGGACGGTTTGATAGGCGCTATCGCGCTCGCTGGCAAAATAGATCCTCGCTCTTGAATCCATCCCTTGAAATCATCTTCGGAGATTTTATTCGGGAAATTCAAGACAGGATGCAAGGCGTTGGTCATCTTGACTTCTGCGGTTTCGTCTGTGACCCGGTCGCGGGAGATGGTGAAAGGATAGGGGCCAATCTTTGAAAGGATGGGTCCGAATCGGTTATTGGTGTTGTATTGCACAATCAGATTGCCGCCTTGTTTTATATAGGCCATCAACTTTTCATAATGCGCCTGAAGGCGTTCGTTTGTGTTGTATGCCCGGATGCCGGTCACGATGGCATCAAAGCCGGATAGAGATTCATGAGTCAGCGCGTTATCGTCGAGCATGGTTACGTCATAACCCACTTGCTTGAGACAGGCAGGAATGTCATCACCGGCACCGGGAATATATCCGATATGGGTTCCGGCAATTTTCAAATCCGCCTTGACTAACCTCATCTCTGCATCGCTGAGGATAAATTGGTAGGGTATATGGTCGTATTCAATGCGCGCAATGCTTTTTGTATAAACTCCTGCTACGTCCTCGCCGAATATCTGCAAAGACGCGCTCAATGTTCCCTCGCTCTTTGCCGAAGCAGGGATAATATTTGCTTCGAGAACCACCTCTTCTCCTTTCTCTTTCAGATGGAATTCCTTGCTTTTCATTTCTACTTTCCAACCATCGCTCGCCCTTATTTCTAAAGCTCCATGAACATCAGCGGTATTTGCCTTGATGGTAAACTGTACGGTCTTTGGTTTATTATCTCCAAACAACAAAACCTTTTCGGCCATGTTCACGGTTGCAGGAGGAAGAATTTCGAAGGGGCGGTAAACCTCTCCCTTCACGGGGTCGGTATATTTATAGGTAAGACCTCTTTCTATGTTCAAAACCAGCCCGTCTATTTCTATTTCAAAAATCACCTTGGCAGCGAAATCGTTTTCCGGTCGGCCAATTAATGAAACATCGGGTACTTGATAGATGCCTATCTCATGCTTTTTATTCAACCAATAGGGATTGGAATAGGCAGTATTGGCGGGAATCTTCACCGATTGTTTCCATGAAAGCAGTTCATCAGCCTTTAACTCCAACTTAGTAAGGCTGTCTGTTTTCCAAGGGAAAGTGATTTTATTGAGCTTCACTTTACTGCCATTTCGGTTCACCATCTGTGCGGTGATTTCTAATTCTTTTCCGGGAACCCCGATATAGTCCGCCGGATAAGCCTCCATCCATAAACCAGCGCAAGCGACGATGAGCGATTCGGTTTCTTTCATCTTTTGCTGTTTCCAGTTAGGGGACTCCTTTTTGTTTAATGGCAGAGCCTGAATTTGCCGATAAATGGCTGTCAGTTCGGGAAGAATTTTTTCGGGAGATTGGGGATTGTATTTTGCGATGCAAGCGCTGATGCTCGTCTCTATCTCGCGACCTCCTTCCAAACGATTCCAGCTTTGGTCAATGTTTTCAAACAAGGAGTTGACCGTCTTTCCTTTGATCTGTTTGAAATATTCCAGCGAGGTTCCTCTGGTTTTTGCCGAACCAAATCCCTGGCTTTTGTGCATCGAACGGCTCTCGGCAGCAATCTCGCCATAACTCTTGCCTAAGAGTGGGTTATACACTCCTACATCAACTTTAATCTGGTCTTCGGAAGTAGTGTTTTTCCCTCCAAAGTTGAAGGTATTCCAGTATAGATATTTGGTTTCCCAAATGGTCAAATCCTTTAATTGCTCGGGGAAACGATCCGGCATTGCCGCCGCCTCAAAGGCCTCGGAAGCCAAGATGGCCGATGCCGTATGATGTCCATGACCCCCTTCGCCGGTGGTGGGAAAACGGCAGATAATCACATCGGGTTTGAACTGGCGGATGATACGAACCATATCTCCCAAGATGCTATCATGATTCCAAAACTTAAGCGTTTCTTCGGGGTTCTTTGAATAGCCAAAGTCATTGGCTCGGGTAAAGAATTGTTCGGCGCCGTCTATCCTCCGGGCAGCCAGTAATTCCTGCGTTCGAATCAATCCCAATAAATCTCCTTGTTCTTTCCCTATCAAATTCTGACCTCCATCACCGCGGGTGATAGAGAGATAGCCGGTGCGCAGTTTTTTTTCGCTGGCCAGATAGGAGAGCAAGCGGGTATTCTCATCGTCGGGATGTGCAGCAATATATAATACTGAACCGACGGTGTTCAGTTTTTTCAAAGCCTGAATAATTTGAGAAGCATCGGGCTGAACTACTTGTTGCGCTTTCACTACCACCACGGAAAGCAGCAGAAGCCATATAATGTTTTTCGCCATAAGGGCGGCAAAGTAAAAAAAGATAAAGCCAGAAGGTGTTAAGAGGTGATAATCACGGGCTTATGGAGGGTGAATGAATTTGTTGCAAAACAAGAGTATTGAATTTATTCGCTTTATTTTCTCTGCGTTCTCAGTTACTTTGCGGTATCTGCGAGAATGTATTCCTCCGGAAAAATGCGGCTAGATTAGAAGCTAATATTCTTATCGAGGTATAATTATGTCATCTTCCGAACAATTGTAGGCGCAGCCAGCGCCCCAGATGATGGAAGTAAACCATACCTTTACCTGGACTTCTTTTTAACCGCACTTTATTAATGATGCAATTAATTATTTTCTACCCGGCGTGTTTCAGAAATCTTTTTTTGATTCTTTTCCTTACCTGCTTCTCCTCTCTTCTATCAGCGCAACGGTCTTCGTCCGACACGACGTTTGCAAGAATACAGCGCATCTATGCGAATCGCCAATTAAATCTACAATACCTCGATAACTACCGGTCTTTTTCTGAGGTGAGCTGGATCACAGCTCCTTATTGCGATGCCTTGGGTCCTAGGTACTATTTGTCCACTCTTCGGCTAACACCCTACTTCCAGGTGTTGGCGACCAAATGGTCAAGAGTGTCCGTCGCCTTCGAACCTAGAGTGAGCGCACGCATCATGCTCGGAACTTCCCATCCCGTGCGCACTCCCAGTTACAATCCGGGCTTCACTGTCTATTGCAGGTTATTAAACGATTCTACGCACTTGCTTTCTTTCGTCGGTTCCTTATTTCATCATTCCAATGGTCAAGATGGGCCTACCCTAGACAGCTCAGGGACTGCGCCGTTCCTGATGAACACTAAAAACGGAAGCTTTGCCACTAACTATTACACCTTGGGCTTTGCCTACGGGCAAAGTTTTCAACACCAAAAGCTCACCTTCCAAACTAATAGTAGGATTGAAATCGAACATCACATTTTTGGAATAGACGAAGGTATGAAGCATCGCTTCGGGAATGTGCGTCTCAATATGAAATTTGGCACCATTGTCCTGGGCCGCTATATTGAGAAAATTAAGGTTGGTAGAAAAAAATTTGCTGCTCTCCGCGAACAGCAACTGGTCGAGCTATTCCGCTTCACTGGAACCATCAATCTTATTTTAGACAAATTTACAGGTCCACAGTCGGGTACCTTCGGCAGACGAATCAACCTCGAACTGGCTATCATGTATCGCTTTCCAGGTAGCCCCAATATGTCGGTCATGCTGGCAGGCGGTTATTACGGACAGGATCCTTATAACATTTACATGTACGACCGCTACGGATTTGTGCGCATCGGGTTTGCTACTGGATTTTTTGTCTATCGCCTATCGCCCGATAAATTTAAAATCCCGAATGCGAGAAATGACTTGATTCTGAAATAGGGTTAATCTTGAACAGATACTTTCTGGTCAAATTGGCTGTTGTTTTGACAGTAAGCCACAAGTTGTTTCTGCTTCCTATTGGTCGGTATAGGCTAGAGGATATTCCATTTTCTGCGCAGGTGCGCAATTTTTGAATTGGTACTACAAGAATTGCTGTACTTGCTTTCCAAACAGGGATATGAGCCAGAGATTCCTTCATATCATCCTCAACGAAGGACCCGGAGGTTTTGCCGTTTTGGACTTTGGACGATATAACTTGTCAAATGTCCAAGGACAATAGACAAATGGTCAAGGGCAATATGCCAATCGGAATGGACCCAAAGTGAAAAGGATAAAAAGGTATGTTGAATCTTTTAGCGGTAAAACGAAATTGTATGACTATTGCGGGTGGGAGGGAAGTTGGAATGAATTTTATGTTGCGCAATATCAACTTATAAAACGCACCTTCGCGCCAAGTTTTAGCCACAAAGAGATATCGGACGTGAAATTTTTTATTATTCAAAACGTCTAACAGAGGATTGTATAAAGAAATCCAAAGTTGTGGGCTTTAGCCATAAAATTACCTCTCTGGAAACCATCTCGACATCTCCGAAAACGCTATCGAGAGAAAAGGTAGCTATCTCTTCATTTGATTTTTGCCTGTATGATACTATCCTTGAAGTTCCGGTAGAACTTTGGGGCAAAGTGGTGCCGGAGGAAAACGTTCTCATGCATCGGGAATATTTGCTTTCTCTGGAACAAAGTGAACGAGGTAAACTTGGCTTTCATTATTTACTAATTCTACAGGATGAGAAACCTGTCGGAGCGGTCTATTTCCAGTCGGTACACTTTGGCGGAGAGGGCTTAGCACATTTTATTCCTACCGGAGGGGATTCGTACGGAAAAAGATTGTTTAACAAGATTCTTGCCTTGGGGCTTGGCCCTATGGTGAAACTCATGGATATGAAACTGTTGGTGAGTGGTAATATTTTTATGACCGGTGAAAATGGAATCTATTTTCGTCCCGGATTAGACAAGGCAACCTGCGCCAATCTCCTTCGGCAAGCGGCAGAGAAGGTGGTGAAAAGGCATACAGATATTCGTATTATTCTAATATCCGAGTTGTCCTTGCCCCATTCCGAATTTGATATTGACTTTAACCACTGTTCCTATCATGAAGTGAAGGCAGAAGCCGACATGAGCATGACTATTCCAAAAGAATGGAAAAGTTTTGATGATTATCTTCAGGCTTTATCATCCAAGTATCGTGTTCGCGCCCGAAAGGTTTATAGAACCACCGCACAGGAAGGCATCATTTGTCGTGAATTTCAGCAGGAGGATTTTGAAAAATATCGGGATCGTCTGTATCACCTCTACAATCAGGTGATGGTTCATTCTCAATTTAAACTGGCCATTCTTAGTAAAGGATTCTTTTCGCTACAGAAAGATATTTTCCCTACAAACTATCATTTGTATGGCTATTTCAGAGAAGGGCAGTTAATCGGTTTTATTTCCAGCTACCATTTTGGTCAAAAAATGGAAATTCATTACTGCGGTATGGAACCAGAAACAAATCGTCCTTGCCATCTCTATCAAAGAATGATTTATGATATGCTTGATTTGGGAATCAGACAGGGTGTTTCTCAATTGCATTTCGGAAGAACAGCCCCTGAAATCAAAAGTACTATTGGGGCGGTGCCAACCCATAACTATGCCTATGTGAAACATCTCTCTCCGCTGTTCAATTTGTTTTTTACTCCTTTCCTCGCCCGGTTTCTTCAACCCAAGGAATACGTGTATCGCAATCCATTCAAACGATTGGAAGATAGGGACGCCACTCTCTAAATCCTGTTCTTCTCACTTCGTATATACATGTAGAAATAGAAAGCTGAAATCCCACTGAAAACGTGCCACAAAGAGTGGGGCTGGATATAGCCGTCGGGATTGCACATCAACTTTCGCTGGTCAAAAGCATACCACATGAGGGCAATCAAAATGGAGCCGACACAAATAGCCAGATACCGGTGGTTGGTTTTGCCCGGATCTTTTCGTTCCACAATGATTGCGGCAACAATCATCATCAGTATAATACCCACTACGGCCGGATGCCGCCACTCCGTTGGCAAAAAGAAAGTAAGCAGAAGATATAGTGTAGTAAAAACAATAATCACCGTGAAGGTACTTTTTGCGTGCCTGGCATTAGAAGGTAACCCAATGCTTAAAAGCCAAACTCGGTGGGTGAAATACATAAAGGGGAAAAGAGTGAGAGAATAGACGGCAGAGAAGTCAAGCGTGCTTGAAAATTTGGTGAGCGAAGAATGAAAGAGCGTACTGGCAAAGAAAATGTAAAGTAGAATTCCTCCAAAGGCAATGCTATAAAACGGATTGGCGGAAATCATGTTATAGCGTTTTCGGTTGCTCTGGTCTTTCCATCCGCGCCGAAGAATAGCAATGGCACTAATCCAATAAATAAAATTGCTGAAGGTATTGGTGGGTTGGCGAACCACTTTGCTCATATCTGTCTTTTCACAAAATATTCTACCCATCCGAGTTTCCGTATAAAACCTTCCCCAAACATTATCATGAGGAAAGGTATGGTTAAGAAACCAGATGCCAAATCCGAATAGGAACACCGTTGAAAGGAGAACCAGTATCCTCCGGCGCGAAAGGTCAAAAATGTTATACCGAACCATTCACTTTCTGAATCAAATAACCTTGATAAGTAACATACCGGCGAAGGTCGCTAAAAGACCGAACAAAATACTGACAGTTATGTAAGTCAAACCATAAAACCATTCCCCAGCGCGGAAAAAGGTAATGCTTTCGATAGAGAAAGCAGAGAAAGTAGTGAACCCTCCGCAAATTCCGGTTGCGAGAAATAATCGCCAGTCATTATTGACAAATCCTTTCAACCCGAAAGAGAAAACTATTCCAATTATAAAACATCCGGCGATATTCACTGCCAGCGTTCCAAAGGGGAAAGCATGTGACCATTTGCTCTGAACCAATTGTTGAATTATAAACCGGGCAGCACCGCCAAAAAAACTTCCGATTCCTACCAATATAACTGTTCTCATGTCTCAAAAATAAGAAGATGAATTTATGTTGCCAGTTGCAGGCACTACGGGTTTAGAATTTTTTTGATAGAGATTAGATTAGCAAGATTATTTTAGCGGCCTGTGACCAATCAAATAAATACCGCTATGAAGCCACTATCGAACCGCATATTGAATATGCAGGAGTCTGCTACTTTGAAAATGGCTAAAATCAGTCGTGAACTAAAAGCACAGGGGCAAGACATCATTGACCTCAGCCTAGGTGAACCAGATTTTGATACACCACAGCATATTAAAAATGCCGCCAAGGACGCTATTGATCAAGGGTTTACAAAATATACATCGGTATCTGGTTATCTGGAACTTCGCAAAGCGATTTCATTGAAGTTTAAAAGAGATAACAATTTGGATTATAGTCCGGAGGAGATTGTCGTTTCTACCGGTGCGAAACAATCTATTGCCAATGTGGTTCTCAGTTTGGTCAATCCCGGAGAGGAGATCCTACTCCCTGCGCCATATTGGGTAAGCTATGCGGCGATTGCTCAATTGTCGGAAGCCTCTATTATTGAAATTCCTACTACGATTGAAACGAACTTCAAAGTGACTGCTAAGGAGTTTGAAAAGTATATCACTCCCAAAACCAAATTGGTTATTTTCTCTTCGCCCTGCAATCCTACCGGTTCAGTTTATTCTAAAAAAGAGTTAGGAGAAATAGCGGGGGTATTGCAGAAATATCCAAACGTGTATGTGATTGCAGATGAGATTTATGAGTATATCAATTTCACGGGCGAAAGACATCATAGTTTGGCTGAATTTTCTGAAATTAAAGAGCAGGTCATCACTGTGAATGGTTTTAGCAAAGGTTTTGCCATGACCGGATGGCGATTGGGATATATCGGCGCTCCCAAATGGATTGCTCAGGCTTGCGATAAAATGCAAGGACAATTTACGTCGGGAACTTGCTCTATTGCACAGAAGGCAGGCGAAGCAGCTATTTCATCTGATTTGGCCCCCACCTTCAAGATGAAGGAAGAGTTTCAAAAGCGACGGGATATGGTCTATACATTGTTGAAAGAAATTCCGGGGCTAAAGGTCAACTTTCCGGAAGGGGCTTTCTACTTCTTCCCAGATGTAAGTGCTTATTTCGGAAAAGGTTTTGATGGAAACATTATGAAAACCCCTGAAGACATATCTCTGTATCTTCTAAGCGAAGCAAAGGTTGCTTTGGTGAGTGGTGAATCTTTCGGAGATAGAAACTGTATTCGCCTTTCTTATGCCACCTCCGAAACAAAACTCAGGGAGGCCTGCAAGCGCATGAAGGCAGCCTTTATAAAACTTACCTAATTCTTTAGTCGTTCCTATTTTAATATCACCTGCTTTACTATGGCCAAAACAAAACTAGATTTTTCCGGTGTGAATGTCCTAATCATCGGCGATGTGATGTTGGATTATTACTTGTTTGGTGAGGTCAATCGCATCTCCCCCGAGGCTCCGGTACCGGTTGTTGAAATTGCTTCTAAAGAATCACGACCTGGTGGTGCTGCCAATGTAGCGTTAAATATTCATGAATTAGGAGGCAATCCTTTGCTATTATCTATGGTGGGTCGAGATACCACAGCTACTTTGCTTATAAACATGTTACGCGTTCGCGGGGTCAATACAAAACATCTCCTGCAACATAAAGGTAGAGTCACCACATTAAAGACGAGAGTGTTTGATGAAGACAAACAGGTGGTTCGGTTTGATGAAGAAGAAATAGATGATCTGGAATCTCCGCAGGAGACATTAATGGTGAAGGAATTCAAAAAGATATTGGACAAGGAAAAAATCAACATCATCATTCTTCAAGATTACAATAAGGGCGTGTTGACTAAATATTTAATCAAACATATTTTACTGCATGCCACTAAAAACGGAATACCCGTTGCGGTAGATCCTAAGGAGCGCAACTTCTTTGAATACCAGAACGTAGATTTGTTTAAACCCAACCTTCGTGAATTTTCCGAAGCCATTGGTTACCGCTTAAACCATAGAAATATTGACAGCTTGCGAAGCGGTGCAGAAGAACTGCGAAGAAAAAATCGGTTTAAAAATCTGATGGTTACCTTGGGTGCTTATGGTGTCTTTTGTTTCAAGAGCGACGGCACATCATTCATTGTCCCTGCTAAAACAATCCAAGCAGCAGATGTGTGTGGCGCCGGAGATACAGCTATCAGCATTGCATCCCTCGCGTTTGCACAAAAGTATAGCATGAAAGAGATTGCCCAACTTGCCAATAAAGCTGCTGCGGCTGTTTGCAAAAAGGTTGGAGTTACCCCGGTCAGACTAAAAGACATTAAGTAAGGCTCATTTATTTTCAGGCGTTCCGAACATCTATATATTTGTCAGATGGGTGTGAAATCAATTGTCGCTAAGACAATCGCTTCTTTTGTTGCAACTTCGATTTATAAGGATCAAAAGAAGGCACTGAATATCCAGCACAAGCTCCTTAAATCTTTTCTCCACCAAGCTGCTCAAACGGATTTCGGAAAGGAACATCGCTTTGATGAAATCAAATCTTATGAAGATTATCGTCAATCCTTAAAGATTTGCGACTATGAATCGCTGAAGAACTACATTGAGCTAATTGCTGATGGCAAAAAGGATGTTTTATGGAAAGGCCTCCCTTTGTATTTCTGCAAATCATCCGGCACTACTTCGGGCACAAAATACATACCTGTTACCAGTAATCAAATCAGTGCGATGATTACGGCGGCTCGCAATGCACTCATGATGTATATATCGGAGACCGGTCATGCTGATTTCTTTGACCATAAAATGATTTTTCTTCAAGGCTCTCCTGAATTAGAGAAATACGGAAAAATACCCACCGGAAGGCTGAGTGGTATCGCTTATAATCATGTGCCAACTTGGCTCCATGCCAACCGCATGCCTTCTTATACAACAAACTGTATTTCGGATTGGGAAGAAAAGATAGAAGCCATTGCAAAAGAAACTCTAATGGAAAGGATGAGTCTCATCAGCGGCATTCCCCCGTGGGTGGTTATGTATTTTGAGAAGTTGAGAGAATTGTCGGGGAAGGAGTTTATCAAAGATATTTTTCCAGACTTTAGATTGTTTGCTCACGGCGGTGTCAATTATGAACCTTACCGGAACCGGATTGAAACATTGATTGGTGAAGCCATCCCGACGGTCGAGACCTACCCAGCCAGCGAAGGTTTTATCGCCTTTCAGGATTCACAAACAGCACCTGGTCTATTGCTGAATGTGAACGGTGGTATATTTTATGAGTTCATTAAAGCGGAAGAAATATTTCGCGATCAACCACAGAGAATTGCGCTTGATGAAGTGGAGTTGGATGTCAACTATGCTATCATCCTGACAACAAATGCCGGTCTTTGGGCTTATGAATTGGGTGATACAATCAAATTTACCTCCATCAATCCTTACCGTATTATAGTTACCGGTCGGGTCAAACATTTCATCTCTGCATTTGGCGAACATGTGATTGGCGAAGAGGTGGAGCAGGCTCTGCTTTTTGCCATGCGCACATTTCATGTGGGGGTTACAGAATTTACGGTGGCTCCAAACGTCAGCCCAACCGGTGAACAACCATTTCATGAATGGTTTATTGAATTTAGTAAGCCTCCAATTCAACTTCAAGAGTTTGCTAAGATGATGGATAAGTTTCTGCAAGAAAAAAATCCCTACTACTTCGATCTTCGGAAGGGAAATGTAGTGCAACAGCTCAAAGTCAGGCCTCTTCTGCCCAATGCTTTTGCTAACTATATGAAAAGCCAAGGTAAGCTCGGTGGTCAAAACAAGGTGCCTCGCTTGATAAACGATCGGAAAATAGCCGATCAATTAGAGGAGTGGGTGCTAAAGGAATAATTATTTTGAACTGGCAAGAACTTTAAAAGCCTGCGGAAGATAATGAATGATATCTTCTGCATTCATAGCTATTTCACCTAGATGTCGGCAGGCTATATCTCCCGCCAGACCATGCACATAGACTGCTAAAATGGCCGATTGTTCCGAGGTATAGCCCTGTGCCAAGATAGAGGTAAGCACTCCGGTCAACACATCGCCACTTCCCCCTTTCGCCATTCCCGGATTGCCGGTTGAATTGAAATATAATTTTCCATTAGGGGTAGAGATGGATGTGTTCGCGCCTTTTAATACTACCACCAAATCATGGTTGGCAGAAAACTCCAATTGTTTTTGAATTTTTTCCAAGTCGTTCTTCCATGCTCCTACTAATCTTTTAAACTCTCCAGGATGAGGGGTAAGTATAGATTGTGCGGGGATTTTTTTCAGCAGCGTTGGTCTTTCGGCAATGATATTTAATGCATCTGCATCCAACACCAGGGGGCTTTTACATAAATCAAAAAGAGATTCCAGCCAAAGTGCTGTTGATTTATCTGTTCCGATGCCGGGGCCAACACCAATGGCGCTATAATCATCAACGGACAGGGTTGATTTTCCCTTCAAGATAGAGAAGTCCGTTTGTGCTACTTCTGCAACTGCCAGCATCGCTTCGGGCACTTGCGACTGAACAATAGAATAACCAAACCCAGGAACATAGGCAGATACCAAAACCGGCACCGCTGCGCTGCGCCCCTTTTAAGGCAAGGATAGCAGCGCCCATCTTGCCCATGCTTCCGGCGGCTATCAGTGCGTGGCCATAGCTTCCTTTATGCGAGAATTTTTCACGTTTTTTTAAAAATTGACGGGGCATATCAACCGTGATGAAGGAATAGTCGCTATTCAAGTTCTTTTCAAACTCTTGGTTCAGTCCAATGTCCAATATTTCGAAACTTCGGACATAGTTTCCATTAGAGGGGAAAAAGAACGAAAGTTTAGGAGCATGAAAGGTATAAACCTTGTCGGCTTGAATGATGGCATCGCGCGATTCATTCTGCTGATCGCAATAAAGACCTGAGGGCATATCTATGGAATAGACATAGGCGCCAGATTGATTTATCGCCTGAATGACAGAAGCGACAATACCCTCCACCGGGCGCGAAAGACCGGTGCCGAACAGGGCATCAATCACACAAGCGTCCTTTTCAATAGGGGGAATGTCCTCTTTATTTTTGATATAGTGAACGCCCTCCATTTTTTTTTCGTTCTTTTGAAAATCAGGACTTGCCTCCTTCATGTGGCCAACAACATACACCTGTAGGTTATAATTATATTTAGAAAGCAACAGTCTGGCTACCGCAAGTCCGTCCCCACCATTGTTTCCCATGCCACAAAAAACATAGATTTTGTGTGAATTATTTTGGTCGTTATGCAGCGCTTGGGCGAACTTAAGCGCCGCTCGTTCCATTAAGTTGATAGATGAAATCGGCTCGTTTTTTATGCTGTATTGATCCAACTCTCTCACCTGTTCCGAACTAAGAATCTTCATGACCTGAAATTAAGAAACTGGCTATTGTTATCTAAATTATGGGACATTATTCTTCTTCAAAGCATTCTGTCTCGTCCTAGAAAAAATCACTTCCTATCGGACCAACGTAACGGAACCCTGATAATTCTGCTGCTCCTCATTTTTCAGACGAATGGTCATGTAATAAACAAAGGTACCCGTAGGTTGTTCAGACCCTTTGAATTTCCCATCCCAAGGAGTAGTGGAATTGTGGATGAGCTGACCATAACGATTATAAACCCTGAAATGAATTACAGTCCCCGAATTATTCAAAAACACCGGGTAAAAGTCATCGTTTTTCCCATCCCCGTTTGGAGTGAAAGCCGAAGGAATTTGAACAGCTAATTCGGTATTCACCCGAACAATCAAAGACGCAGTGGCAGAACAAACACCATCGGTCACTATCACCTGATAGGTTACATCCCTGACTGGGGTAGAAATAGGATTGGCAATGGTGGAGTCGTTTAAATAATCAGAAGGAGACCACAGATACAAATACGAACCGCTGACTTCTAAATTCACACCCAACATGACCGTCTCACCAGAGTTCAATAACGTATCTATGAAGATAGGTGATATAGCCAAATTTTCCACCAAAATGCTAATACTATCCATCACTTCACAGCCCGAAGCAGTGTCGCGAACTGTTACATAATAAATCGTTGATGATACCGGATTAGCAATTGGATTATGACACAAAGTACAAGTTAAACTGTCGGCTGGAGTCCAAAAGTATGCATCACCACCAGAGGCACTAAGTTGTACCGTTCCGTCTACGCAAATAGTTGTATCCGCACTAATATCTGGCACTGGATAAAGACCAACTCCTACTAAAACTGAATCCACAGAAACACAGCCAAAAGCATCTGTCCGGTCACCGAGTAAAGTGTGGAACCAAAGGATTAGCTACCGGA
This sequence comes from Bacteroidota bacterium, assembly GCA_016722375.1. Lineage (NCBI taxonomy): Bacteria > Pseudomonadati > Bacteroidota > Bacteroidota bacterium. The sequence goes on from JADKJG010000013.1 coordinate 17,758, forward strand.
TCGGCAATGCTTGTACTGGAGAGGCCGGTAGCCGGACTCCATTGATAGCTCACTCCCCCAATGGCCTGCAATTGGGTGTTTTCTCCTGGGAAGGTAGGGGATGAACATATTGCCGCATCAGGACCGGCATCCACTGGTGGACGAACAGAAATGGTCAGACTTTTTTGGTTAGAACATTGATTGACGTCGGTTACGCTGACGGTGTAGCTCGTCGGAGTAGAGGTAATAATGGTCACGGTAGGGTTAGCAATACTTGAATCGCTTAGACCTGCAGAGGGTGTCCAAACATAACTAACACCGCCTGTGGCAAAAAGCTGCACCGGGGAATCAAAACAAACCGTGGTATCGCCCGTCGCATTAATGACTGGTAAAGGATTAACCGGAACGATTTTCGAAACCGAATCTTTGCATCCATTTGTGGAAACAGTTACTAAACTAACCGGATTGTTTCCTGAAGCGGTATAGATATGCGTCGGGTTTTGATTGCTGCTCGTTACTCCGCTGCCAAAATCCCACGAATAGTTATTAGCTCCTGATGCAGTATTAAAATGAGTCGGTTGACCTAAGCATACCGTATCAAACGTAAAATCAGCGCTGGCAGTAACGTAAATATTGATTTGCTTGAGCATCGTATCACGGCAACCAACCGAAGTTTCGGTAACTAAGCGGACATTATAAGTTCCCGATGAAGCGTAAGCATGTGTCGGATTTTGCAGGGTGGACGTTCCTCCATCCCCAAAACTCCAATTCCAATTAGCAAGGGTACCGTAAGAGGTTTGGCTCAAATCCAAAAATGGAGTCGCTACATTGGCGCAGGTGTCTTTGGTCTGAAAATCAACCGTTAGTGTGGGGAAAATACGTACTAAAGCATACGTAGTATCGGTACAGAAAGAAGCCCCGCCCCCTTTCCTAATCACCAAACGAACCTTATAAATGCCGGTATCAGTATATGTATAACTCGGAAAAGATAAAGTGGACGTATCAGAATCAATACCGGGCACTCCAAAATCCCATTGATAATCTAAGCCAATAGTGGTCGGCGGAGGATTGAAACTGTTGTTCTTAAAATTGATGGTAAAGTTTTTGCACTCAGATGAATAAATGCCAACCCCAGTCGAAGGGTCTGTACCTGTAGTAGGGATACTGGCAATCGGCACATTACATTGGGTCACATTAAACTGAAAATCTCTGAGATAGGTGCCTATTAACTGCCCGTTACGGTATTCGGATACACACACGCCGACTACAAACTGCCCAACCGTAGATGGCCTTCCGGTCAATTCTCCGGTAAGGCTGTCAATGGTCAAAGGCACTCCGCCCATTGGGTTGCTTGCCGAATAGGGCGCTCGCCAGTTCACGTTCGTATAAGGCGGTGCAGATGGAGTCGAAGGCGCCGGGTTCAACGCAGATGCCCCTGTATAAGGAGCACACAAACTATACCGCAACTCATCGCCGTCAATATCCGTTGCAGAATGGTCATAACTCAGCGGCAAATTGACACACACGTAAATTGGCGGCAGGTTATTATAAGTAGGGCTTGAGTTCTGAAGAGGCGTAGTGGCTGGTATATAGGCAGAGAACGTTTCGCCCACTGCTCCCGGATTGGTAATATTTGTAATGGTACTATTGCGGCAGCAACGCTGATGCACAATCAAATAAGGAGTAGTGGCCGAAGGAAGCGTCAGTGTAACGGTATAAACAGCCTGTTCCACACAGGCAATATTGGTGATTTGCAAACAGGGATCGTTCGGGCTCTGAATCCGAGTAATTACCGGTGTATAAAAAGACAGAGACTGCACCAGCGTATTAGTACTGGCATTATAAAGACCAACAGCGGCAGGATTATCAAACCCCGTAGAGACACTACAATCCCGATAGACCGTCAGTTTTACCTCATAAGTAGTTCCTGAAATAAAGCGGTACGACATGTATCCCCCAATAATATGCGTTGCGTTTGCGCTAAATGCAGACAGAAACACAATAACAGCTAATATAATTCTTCTCATAATCTTAAAATTGGTGTCCAAAATAACCGATTTAAACTTTTTAGCAAAATATTTAAGATGGCAACACTATAGCTGGCAGCTACTTATCATCAATAAAATCAATGACCAAGTCTATCACATGCTTGTTTCGCAACAATCCATAATGGCCTATACCGCTCATCTCCACTCCTTTGATTTCCGGATGGCGAGCAAGAAACTCGCGGGTGTCTTTTGGGTTGATCACCTCATCCTGCGCGTCATAAATAATCAGCATATCGTTTGCCTTGATCGGCTCCGATCGCTCCACGAGATTATAATGATCTATGTCCTCCCCGTACTGCTCAGACATGCCCGCAAAAAACGCCTGCTGCATTTTGTCCGGCACCTTCATCATAGACAATACATTTTCAAAAAACTTCCTCGACACCGTCGGAATAGTGATCGCCACAAATTTCTCTACCCTGATGTCATGCTCCACCAACATAAACGCCGCCGCGCCCGCCCCCATAGAATGAGCGATGATAGCATAAGGCACCCCGATTTTATTCTTAACCAACTGATACATCACCTCCTTAAAATCCACCATATTACTCCGCTCGCCTTCCGAACTACCATGCCCCGGACTGTCAAACCCAATGACTCGATAGCCTCTTTCCACCAGCGCGGGAATAATTCGGTAATAATCCAAAGCCCTTCCTTCCCATCCATGAGCCAACAGAATAGTCTTCTTTCCTCGGCCCCAACTATAACAAGACAGCTTCAATTTATTTTTCGGATTGCGGAACTCATCCACTTCAATATTAAAAATACGCGCTTTGCGCCGCAGCGTGATCTCCGCAGGTTTCAGCACCCGCTTGCTGGGTGTGAAAAACAACTTCGCCAAAATATTCACCGTGGCTAAAGGCGCAATACTCCCCGCAATAGAGAAAAATTGCTGCATCCACTTCAGTTTCAGCGAATTATCCTTTTTCTTTTTCCTAAGCATAAACCAAGTGCGATTTTAATAAATCCTTCCATGATTTGACACCGAAAGTATTTTCAGAGCCTATCTGCCGGATTTTTTTTACAAAGAATGGCGCGCCCCTCCCGATCTATTTAAAATATTTTGGAAGAATCGAGAGCGTCGGGCTTATATTCAGCCCCTAAACCTGCCACAGTGCAGCGCTCTTCATCAAGTTCTATAGACTTTACTGGAAACACAAAGTTCTTTCAAAGATTTTTCTAACCAGAGAACAGAGTCCTTATAAATGGACAGATTTGCGCTTTTTCACCCTGTTTGCACTTTCTACCTTGCGTTTGCACTTTCTACCGAGAATTTGCCGTTTCTACGGCGCGTTTGCACTTTCTATCTCAGAAACGGTGCAAATTTTTTGTAAAAGCATTTTTTTTCTGGAATTTGCATTTCCTACGCCGCAAAAGCGGAAAACAGGATTTTTGGGCCGAAGACTACAAAAGTCTTTAAGACCTTTGTAGTTTACACAAGTCCTCTATTAATAGCTAGGCGGCTGTTATCCCACCCCCACAGAGCGCAGTCTGTGTCCATAAGTGTTCGAAACCTTACTTTTCAGTGGCGATTATCATGGCTAAAGCCAATTTTAATAAGCCCATGGCCACCACGCTTCAGTGCCTGTTGCGAGTCTGTTTCATAAACTGTGTCATATATAATAGGTAAACCCGGGCGTCTTGGCAAAACCCGAAATGCTTAAGTCCCCGCTGGCAAGTTTGTAAACGCGCCAAGCTTAGCTGCTATATATATCCGAGGGTTTCTTTTTTCATCCGCTCGTCCTTTTCTAAACAAAAGCACTGAAAAGCGTATTTGCTTGACTCTTTCGCAAATTAGCAAAACACTTCTTCCTATTAGCTTGCCTTGTTTTCCTATTTGCTTGACCTCTTTGCAAATTAGCAAAACACTTTTTCCTATTAGCTTGCCTTGTTTTCCTATTTGCTTGACCTCTTTGCAAATTAGCAAAACACTTTTGCAAACATGCTTTCGAGCTTTAATTGATGGAAATGGCGTGTTTCGGATGGTTTTCGTGGTTTTTCAGGGGTTTTGCACCATCAGGCTCTCTTCGCTTGGCTTGGTGTTTTAGCCTTCAATATTTATAACAGAGCAAGCCTCACTAATGCCAAAGGCATGGATAACCACAAACGATTTGCAGTATTTGCTTTCGGGAATGGGGATGGCGTTCCTAAAGCATAAAGGTATAAGACGGCAGATTTATTCTAATTGAATATACGCCTTTAATCATTCCGAACATTTTGTTGGCAAATCGGTGAATAATAACACCTATCTGATTATTTTTGCGGCGCTTTAAAGAAGATTATGAGTACCAATCTTGATTATTTACCTATAGCAATGCAATTTATATTCGTGGCGGTATTCATCGCCGGGATGATTGCTCTTTCGCATTTTGTCGGCCCACGCAGAAGTTCGCCCAACAAAAACTCCAGCTTTGAGTGTGGCATTCCTCTATATGGTAGCGCTCGAATCCCATTTTCCGTTAAATATTTTTTAGTAGCAATTCTGTTTGTCATCTTTGATGTGGAAGTGATATTTATGTATCCTTGGGCCGTTAATTTTAGAAGCATGGGGCCGGAAGGTTTTTATAAAATGCTGATGTTTATGGGTTTGCTTTTGATTGGGTTTTTTTATGTGATAAAAAAGGGTGCCTTAGATTGGGAATAAAGTAATTTTTGAAAATGACAGAAGTAATTAAAGGAGGCATAAAGATGGCAGAAGCCCCTCAGGGTTTACAAGGGGAAGGTTTTTTTGCCACACAGTTAGATAAAGTAGTAGGATTGGCTCGCTCCAAGTCCCTGTGGCCGCTTCCTTTTGCTACCTCTTGTTGCGGGATTGAATTTATGGCGACCATGGCTCCGCATTATGACTTGGCGCGTTTTGGTTCAGAGCGTCCCAGTTTTTCGCCCCGTCAGGCAGACATGTTGATGGTGATGGGAACCATAGCCAAGAAGATGGGTCCAATCCTTCGTCAGGTCTATGAACAAATGGCAGAGCCTCGTTGGGTGATGGCCGTGGGGGCTTGCGCTACTTCGGGAGGAATATTTGATACGTATTCGGTTCTACAGGGAATTGACAAAATCATTCCGGTTGATGTTTATGTGCCGGGATGTCCTCCTCGTCCGGAACAGATTTTGGATGGCGTAATGAAATTGCAGGAGTTAGTCAAGAACGAGCCGATGAGAAGAAGAAATTCGCCCGAGTATAAAGCGCTACTGGCTACTTATGGAATAACTATTTATTAATTGAATGAAACTGTGGCTTTAAGCAATCAGGAAATACAAGAGAGAATCACTACCCATTTCGGCGAAGCTGTAAAAGATTTTACCGAATCTTTTGGCATGATGACCTTTGAAGTAGAAAGAAGTAATGCAATCGAGTTGTTGAAATTTCTTCGGGATGATGAAACGCTTCGCTTTAATTTCCTCACTACTCTATGTGGGGTACATTACCCGGATGCTGAAGTGGAAAGGCAATTTGCAGTGGTCTATCACATGCACAATTGGGTAGATAATGTCCGCATCCGATTCAAAACTTATTTGAATGGACAGAATCCTGAGATAGCGACAGCCACCACCGTGTTTCTTACAGCCAATTGGATGGAAAGAGAAACTTATGACTTTTATGGATTCAACTTTATGGGCCATCCCGATTTAAGAAGAATCCTGAATATGGATGAAATGGTTTCTTTCCCCATGCGCAAAGAGTTCCCTTTGGAAGATGCAAACCGGACGGATAAGGATGACCGGTATTTCGGAAGAGAACCGCAAAATGTGAATTTGAATTAGTGTGAAGAAATGGCAGATTTAGTAATAAAAACAATCGAAGAAAAATACGCGGAGCGGATCAAGCAACGCGAGAGTGAGGATGGCAGTGAATTGTACATTCTGAATCTAGGGCCTACGCATCCCGCTACACACGGAATCTTTCAAAATGTTCTCTTAATGGACGGTGAAAGAATCCTCGATGCAGAGCCAACCATTGGTTACATACACCGTGCATTTGAAAAGATTGCAGAGAACCGCCCTTTCTATCAAATCACTCCACTTACTGATAGAATGAATTATTGTTCTTCCCCTATCAACAACATGGGATGGTGGTTGACTGTGGAGAAGTTACTTGGAATAGAAGTGCCAAAGCGCGCACAATATATCCGGGTCATTATGATGGAACTGGCGCGTATTGCAGATCATTTGATTTGTAATTCAATCCTAGCGGTTGATACCGGTGCTTTCACAGGTTTTCTCTATGTCTTTCAATATCGGGAGAAGATTTATGAAATCTATGAAGAACTATGCGGCGCTCGTCTTACGACCAATATGGGTCGCATGGGTGGATTGGAAAGAGATTTGAGTTCGGCAGCCTTTCGTAAGTTGGATACATTTATGAAAGATTTCCCGGCGGCATTCAAAGAGTTTGAGGATTTGGTTACCCGTAACAGAATCTTTATGGATCGTTGTGTGAACGTGGGGGCGATTAGTGCCGAAAGAGCTATTTCTTATGGATTCACCGGTCCAAACCTGCGCGCAGCAGGGGTGGACTATGATGTTCGTATCGCTTCTCCTTATAGCAGTTATCAGGATTTTGATTTTGATATTCCCGTGGGGAAAAGCGGCGATACTTATGACCGCTATTGTGTGCGCAATGCAGAAGTATGGCAAAGTTTGCGCATCATACAACAAGCAATTGATAAGATGCCCGAAGGGCCTTATCATGCTGATGTGCCGGATTATTACCTGCCGCCTAAAGAAGATGTTTATACCAGTATGGAGGCGCTGATTTATCACTTTAAGATTGTAATGGGTGAGGTACCGGTGCCAGTAGGCGAAGTATATCATTCGGTAGAAGGCGGTAATGGTGAGTTAGGATTCTATTTGATCAGTGATGGAAGTCGCGTTCCATATCGTTTGCATTTCCGCAGACCATGTTTTATTTATTATCAGGCCTTCACCGAAATGACCGTGGGACACTTGTTGAGTGATGCAATTGTAATACTGAGTTCGATGAATGTAATTGCTGGAGAATTGGATTCGTAAGATTTAGAAAATGGCATTAGCAGAAGTTATAAAAGAAGAAATCAAGTTCAGCGACAAATTGCTGAAGCGTATTGACGAGTTAAAATCTCATTTCCCCGAAGGGAAACATAAGAGCGCTTTGCTTACGGTGCTTCATGAGGTTCAGGATGAACATAAAAACTGGCTCAGCATACCGGTGATGGATAAAATTGCTGCCTTGCTCAACATCCAACCTATTGAGGTGTATGAAGTGGTGACTTTCTATACGATGTATAACCAAAAACCAGTTGGCAAATACATGTTTGAATTTTGCAGAACAAGTTGCTGCGCTATTCGAGGATCAGAAGATTTGATGGAATACACGATGAACAAACTCGGGGTAAAAGAAGGGCAAGTGACTGATGACGGAATGTTTTCAGTAAAAGCTACGGAGTGTCTAGGAGCCTGTGGTTACGCTCCGATGTTGCAGTTGGGCGATTTTTATCATGAGTTTTTAACTCCCGAAAAAATGGACAAGTTGATTGAGGATTGTAAGGCGGGAGAAGTAAAATTCTTTTCAAAAGTGTAAGGAATGGCAGGCAAGAAGATATTATTAGAGCACGCAAACGTACCGGGGATAGAAACCTACGAAGTCTATCGCAAGATGGGAGGTTATAGTGGCGTAGAGAAGGCGCTGAAAGAAAAAACTCCAAGCGATGTAGTGGAGGAGGTAAAGAAGAGCGGACTGAGAGGTAGAGGAGGTGCAGGATTCCCCACGGGTCTTAAATGGAGTTTTATAGATAAAAAAAGTGGCAAGCCGCGCCACTTGATTTGCAATGCGGATGAAAGTGAACCCGGAACTTTCAAAGATCGTTACTTAATGGAGAAACTCCCGCATCTGCTGATTGAGGGGATGATTATCTCAAGTTTTGCCTTGGAGGCAAATCAATCCTACATTTATATCCGTGGCGAATACATGTGGATATACAGAATTCTAGAACGCACCATTAACGAGGCCTATGCTAAAGGATGGCTGGGGAAAAATATTCTCGGCACTGGTTATAATCTTGATTTATATGTAACCTGCGGTGCCGGTGCTTATATATGTGGGGAAGAGACTGCTTTGATCGAGTCTTTAGAAGGCAAGCGCGGCAATCCGCGAATTAAACCTCCATTCCCAGCCGTAGTGGGGCTTTACGGGAATCCAACGGTAGTGAATAACGTAGAGACCCTGATGGATATACCTTGGATTATCCGGAATGGGGGAGAAGAGTTTGCGAAGATCGGTATCGGCCGCTCAACCGGAACTAAATTGATTTCTGCTTCAGGAAATATTAAGAAGCCGGGGGTGTATGAAATTGAATTGAATGTACCCGTTGAGGAGTTTCTAATGAGCGATGAATATTGTGGAGGTATGCAAACCGACCGACCTTTGAAGGCCTGCGTACCCGGTGGTTCATCCGTGCCCATACTTCCGGCAAATCTTCTATTCAAAACCGAGAAAGGTGAGACCCGTCTGATGACCTATGAAAGTATGTCAGATGGAGGATTTGCAACCGGTTCTATGATTGGCTCTGGTGGATTTATTGTTTATGACGACCGTCAATGTATTGTTAGAAATACTTGGAACTTCTCTCGTTTTTATTGGCATGAAAGCTGCGGACAGTGCTCCCCCTTGTCGAGAAGGCACCGGTTGGCTTGAAAAAGTAACATGGAGATTAGAACATGGATATGGCAAGATAGACGACATTGATTTGCTTTGGGATATTCAGCGCAGGATTGAAGGCAATACAATATGTCCTTTGGGGGATGCAGCCGCTTGGCCGGTAGCTGCGGCCATCCGTCACTTTAGAGATGAATTCGAATATCATGTTCGATTTCCGGAGAAAATAAAGGATAGGAAACATTTTGAAAAAGAACCTTTTGAAAGTGTGAAACATTTATTGAAGAAAGAGAAACCGGTGTTGGTTTAAGTTTTGAATTTTAAGTTTTATGAAAGTAACCATAGACGGAATAAGCGTCGAAGTAGAGCCGGGAACCACTATCCTCAATGCAGCGCGTAAAATAGGCGGTGATTTAGTTCCACCCGCCATGTGCTATTATAGCAAGTTAGATGGAAGCGGTGGCAAGTGTCGTGTTTGTTTAGTAGAAGTAAGCAAAGGAAGTGATGCCGATCCGCGCCCTATGCCCAAGTTAGTGGCATCTTGTTGTACGCCGATAATGGACGGCATGGAAGTGAAAAACATGATCAGCCCCAAAGTGCAGGACATGCGCAAAGGAGTAGTTGAATTTCTCTTAATCAACCATCCTTTAGATTGTCCTATTTGCGATCAGGCTGGTGAATGCGATTTGCAAAACCTCAGCTTTAATTTTGGGGTGGCAAACAAGCGATATGAAGAGGAGCGGAGAACCTTTGATAAAATAGATATTGGCGACAAAATCCAACTACACATGACCCGTTGCATCCTCTGCTACCGGTGCGTGCTCGTTGCCGATCAACTCACAGACCAACGGGTTCATGGGGTGATGAGTCGCGGAGATGCTGCGGAGATTTCTACTCACATTCAAAATGTCGTTGAGAACGATATGAGCGGGAACATGATTGATGTCTGTCCCGTAGGAGCCTTAACTGATAAGACTTTCCGCTTCAAATCAAGAGTATGGTTCCTCAAGCCCTATAATGCTCATCGAAATTGCACCAAATGTTGCGGAAAAGCCGCTGTTTGGATGTTTGGCAAAGAAATCTATCGGGTCACAACGCGCAAAGACGAATTTCGTGAAGTAGAAAGCGACGAAAACGGAAAGCCTGAATTTATCTGCAACGAATGTCGCTTTGAAAGGAAAGATTTGAACGATTGGGTTATTGAAGGCCCGCGCAAAAAGGAAAAATGGAGTGTCATTAACCAGAATAATTACATCCAAAAACTTGAACCGGTAGAAATTGATACCGACGAGCGGCTGCTTACCGGAAGAAAAGAAGACCAGAAAGCGATTAGCATGAACAATATCAATACAGAAGAACAAACACTTAGCGACGGAAAATAAAAGTAGCCCCCTACCCCCCGAAGGGGGAACCAGTTCCCCCTTCGGGGGGTAGGGGGCTTTTAACATCTAACTTATGGAACTATCCCTCTTCATAGAAAAAGCAGTCATCATTCTCGTTGTCTTTGGCATCACGATGTTCATTGCCCTCTACTCTACCTTTGCCGAAAGAAAAGTCGCAGGATTCATTCAAGACCGTCCCGGGCCTAACCGCGCCGGATGGGGTGGTATCTTTCAACCCTTAGCCGACGGACTTAAAATGTTTACCAAAGAAGACTTCATTCCCAACACCCCCAACAAATTCCTATTCATCCTCGGCCCCGGCCTATTTATCGTCACCGCCCTCATGACCAGCGTCGTCATCCCTTGGGGCGCTACACTCGACCTATTCGGACGCAAAATCCTATTACAAGCTACCGACATCAACATAGCCATCCTCTTCGTCTTTGGAACCGTCTCCGTGGGTGTTTACGGCATCATGATTGGCGGATGGGCCTCCAACAACAAATACTCCCTGATGGGTGCCGTTCGCGCATCCTCACAAATGATTTCCTACGAAATTGCTATGGGTCTTTCCATCATTGCCGTACTAATGATGACCGAAAGCCTCAGCCTACGCACCATCACCGAGCAACAACACGGCTTCTGGGACGCTAACAGCAACTGGCTCTCCTGGAACATATTCAAACAACCCATTGCCTTCCTCATTTTCCTCATCTGCGCCTTTGCCGAAACCAACCGAACCCCCTTCGACCTACCCGAATGCGAAAGCGAACTGGTAGGAGGCTACCACACCGAATACTCCTCCATGAAACTCGGCTTCTACCTCTTTGCCGAATACATCAACATGTTCATCTCCTCCGCCATCATCGCCATCATCTTCTTTGGCGGCTATAACTATCCCGGAATGGACTGGATATCAAACATGCTCGGCGGCAACATCGCCACCCTACTGGGTGTCGCCGTCCTCTTTGCCAAAATCTTCTTCTTTATCTTCTTCTACATGTGGGTGCGCTGGACCGTTCCTCGCTTCCGCTACGACCAACTGATGGACTTAGGCTGGAAAGTTCTAATCCCCCTCGCCATCGTCAACATCCTCATCACCGGCGGAGTAATACTGCTGTGGCAATAAGAACAAGATTCTAAATAACCGGCCGTGCAGTCTGTGCGCCCTGTAGTCTTATAAACTAAACTGACTAACAAAAAATAGTTATGGCGCGCCGCCATGCTGAAACGCAAGGCGTCAGGCTTTCGGCTCTATCTTTTTCTTCAGTCTAAAATATTTTTGGAAAGAAAAAGGATGCCGCCTCTATCCTTCGCGCGGCCCTACCCTCCACACCTTGCCCTACCTACCAACAGGCCACCACTTCGGGCAACCCAAAAAGATGTCAAAAGACATTTTTCTATACCACATTCGTTTTTTACTATTGCATATACGATCAAAGATCATTAGGCAAAAATGGTTTCTGCAACAGACAAAAACACTTACGCCCCCTCTCGAACACCGACTACGGCTGGTGCAGACCTCAACAGCAGCTCCTCCATTTTCCCCACCCGCTTCCTAAACCATAAGTTTTCCTTTTCTAAACAATATAACAAAACCTTCAACCGCACGTTTGGCTCTTCCGTTCATGCGAACGCCTGCCTTGTTCATGTGAACGTCCCCTTAACTTAATGACATTGGACACGAGCAAGGGCGGGGTTTTCTGCGCTTAATCAATAATGAAATATACTTAATCAATATAGCACCTGTCGTAACCAATAAAGCTCCAGTTGTGATTAGAACCGCCACGATTCTGATTAAGAAAAATTTTTTCTTAACCGCTAAAGCTTTTCTTCTAACCGCTAAGCCGTTTTTCTTAACCGCTAAACGATTCTGCTAAGCCCTTTTCTTAACCGCTAAAGCGAAATTGCTTAACCGCTAAAACCGCATTCCTAACCGCTAAAGCCGCAAAACCAACCGCTAAAGCAAAAATCTTAACCGCTACAAGGATTTTCTTAACCGCTAAAGCCGCATTCTTAACCGCTAAAACCTTTTTCTTAACCGCTAAAAATGTTTTAGCAGTTGAGAAAAGTGACGTTCTAATCACTTTTGGTGTTAAATTAATGAATAACGCCGCTTTTTGAGCTAAAAGGGGGCATTTCGCGCCTACTTCACCGTTTCCCCTAATCCAAGCCGTTTATATGCTAATTAGGTAACAGGATACATACGTAAAAACACGCAAGCAATCAAAAAAATGGCTTAATTTTGCGTTGTATTATTCACCAAAATTGGGCTCTATGAATATGCAACTACTCATCCTCATTCTTACTGTTTACAATGCCAAGAATGGCCTGCGCAATATCGCTCCTATGCAACTGGTGGAGCGCTGGAGAATATGCATCAAGGCCCAGACGGCAAATGCTCATTTCCCTTTTCCAAACCCCACGCTGCTGGCGCAGGCTGCTATGTGCCTCCGTTTGGAAAAAGCCATACAGGCAGCGGAGAGCGGCGACCGGAATAAAATTGCTTTTCGCAACGAGGTGTTTGAGGAAGCCAAAGATATGTTCCGCCTCATGGTGTTTTACGTAAACAATATAGCCAAAGGCAACCGTGAAATCATTCGCAGTGCAGGCCTGGAGGAAAAGAAAGGCAAAGGCTCTTCCGTCCTGCCCGGACAGGTAAAAAAGCTGAAGGCGGTTTATCATGGTGTGGGCAAGATCAAACTGCTCTGGAAAGGCATGGCCAAAAAAGAAATATACTATCACATCGAATTTACCACCGACCCGGTAAAAGGCACTTGGCAAAAAACCAAGAACGGTACGAAGGATGATAACTATATCGTGTCCGACCTCGTGCCGGGCGTAGAATATTTCTTCCGCGTCCGCGCATCAAACTCGCTGGGTGGCGGTGATTGGAGCGAGGTGGCAAATTTTAGGTGTGGGTAGGGTTCCATAGCGATTCACCCGTTGGTGAGAACGGGGCGGCGAATTTTTTATTTAGTGTCTCTATCATTGATGATTTCTATATTTGAAGAACAAGTTTATTCAGCTATTATGAATGAATACCACCTCAAAGCCCTTAAAGCGACCAAGGAAAAACTCCGGTTGTTGAATTACAGCGACAATACTATCCGCAACTATATCAACTGGTTGCAATATTTTTTTGAGCGCTTTCCTGAACAAAGACCTTCGCAAATCAGCAAAAAGAAATCATGGAGTTTTTTTCGCTTACCGGGAGAAGGGAAAAATGGAGCAGCTCGGCGCAAAACCAAATTATCAATGCTATTAAATTCTTTTTTGAACAAGTGGTAGGTAAACGCCGGGAAATCTATGATTTGCCGAGAGCCAAAAAAGAATGGAAACTACCCACGGTTTTTGCCGAAGAAGAGGTAAAAAGTATCCTCCAGGCTTTGGATAACTTAAAACATAAGACCATTCTGTGCTTGGGATATGCCTGCGGACTGCGGGTGAGTGAGATCGTGAACATGAAGCTGAAAGATATTGACAGCAAACGCATGGTCATCACCATCCGGCAAGGGAAAGGGAAAAAAGACAGGCAAGTAATGCTTTCCGAAAAGCTCTTATTGATGATGCGGGAATATTTTAAAGTTTATAAACCTAAAGAGTGGCTGTTTGAGGGGCAAAGCGGAGAACAATACAGCACCCGAAGCGCGCAGTTAATCTTAAAGGCCGCCAAGGAAAAAGCCGGTGTGAATAAGAAAGGCAGTATACATGCCCTTCGCCATTCCTTTGCAACCCATTTACTGGAAGGGGGTACTGATTTAATAAGTATTAAAGAACTGCTGGGTCATAATAGTCTTTCAACCACCAGCATTTATACCCATGTAAGCAAAAAGCAACTGAGCAAAATACAATCACCTTTAGATAAATTGATTTAGAAAAGCGAAACTCAAACTTTCGCTTTTCCATCGTTATAGTATGAAATAGCGAAAGTTTTGATAGATTTATTTCGCATAATAAATGTTATGGGCAAGCTTAAAAAACAGACGACTATGAAAAAAATCACAATTCTACTTTTGACAATTCTGTCATTGAACTCGTGCCAATCAGGTGACGAACAACAAACCGTAACAATTGAAAATAAATATTCAGTTGCCATTCCTTCCTTTTTGACTAAAGCAAAAGGACTAAATGATGATGCATCTTTACAATATCAACACGCTTGGAAAGAGTTCTATGTAATCGTTATTGACGAATCAAAATCTGAAATGCAAAAGGCTTTGGATGATAATAACCTTTCAGAATCATATTCAAATGACATCAAAGGTTATTCGGACATACTTATGAATGGGTTTGAGCAGACAATATCTGTATCAAATAAATCTGAAATCCTTGATACCACAATTAACAATATGCCTGCACGACTTTTAACTGTAAGTGGTCGAGTTGAAGGTATTGACGCTTTTTATTCGTTAGCATTTATTCAAGGGAAAGAAAGATACTATCAAATTATGGCTTGGACTTTATCGAGCAAAGAATATGAATACAAAGACAAGATGAACCGAATTATGTATTCACTCAAGGAACTTTAAAATCAAATGAAAAATGTTAGATAACACTTGGAATAACATACTCGACTGGTTTCGGGACAGAAGCGAAAGAGCAAAACTTGTTCGCAGTTTCAATGAATCCGCAAGGACTTCATTTGTTGCTGGCATCGCACCAACATTATTGAAAGCAAGCATTTCAAAAGGAGAAAGTTCATATAAACATCAATTTTCAAATTGGCTAAATACTGGCTTTAGAATTCAAGCTTTTACAGGCAGAGTTCTGACAAAAGACGAACTAATTCATATCGGAAAAGTAATACTTGACGATGATGTTTTGGTTCGCAGACTAATTGTTCTCGGTTGGGACACTTTAGAAATACACGGTGACGCTGGAACATACGGTTGCAGATGGCAATTAAAAGATTATATACCACTTCCTAAATTCAACGAAAATGAATGATACTTTAATACAAGACAGCATCAAAGTAGCAGGACAAGCTATTACAAAAACAACAGAAACTGGGGAACAAACAAATTGGTGGATGTGGCTTGCCATAGCCGAATTTGGGATTATTGCATTTCTAATATTAAGGGAGCAACTCAAGCCGAAAGACACAGCAAAGCAACGCTTCCAAAAATGAATCATTAAAGCAAGAAATTGACTTTGGGAACATCATTAACAGTTCTTTCAATTCAATTCAACTTTTATGACGAACTAAAGGTAAAAGTGCCATCCAGACCGGTTTCCAACTGACAAGGAAAAGAACTCAATTGCAGAAAATATTTTCAAGAGATTAGCAAAAACAAAAAATAATGTCAAGCGACTGCTTGAATTAAAAGAAGAAGCAATTCAAAAACTAAATATTAACTTTTAAAAATCAAACAAAATGGAAAAACTCGTATTTCTTGTAATCATTGCGGCACTTGTAGCCTTACTTGGTAGAAACCGCAAAATCGGATATGGCTGGAGCTTTGTTCTATGCCTTTTCTTTCACCAATTACCGGAGTTACATAATTTCTCTTCTCGAAGAAAGTTGACTCAGTTGACTTTGTAGATGTAAAAAAGAAAATGATAAAAACTAAAATAATATGAAGACAACAGGAATTGTATTAGCTGTAATTGGCGGACTTTCAACACTCGGTGCAATTATTGGTGCAGCTAACGGACACCAAACAAATTTTGCTGGACTAACATTTGTGGTTTTAGGTGCATTTTTAATAAGTCGTGCCAACAAAAAGAAAGAAGAAGAAGAAAAGAAAAAGCAATGGGAACAAGGGACTAATGACGACAAAAAATAGAAAGCCAGCCCATAACAGCACCTACAAGAAATTGGCGGTTCAGTGGTTAAATCAAGCTTTGTGCTTCGTATCAAGTTCAGTGGTGGTAGACGGTTTTCGTCTCCGAAATCGCCAACTTCTTGTAGCTGCAAAACGTTAGCGGTAATTTTAAAACACACGACAATGAAGAAACTAACGGTAATAATTTGGATTGCACTAACAAGTGCTTTAACTGTTTTCGGACAGACAATAGAAATTGGAATGGATGCCAACAAGGTTAAACAGCTCATTCACTGGACAACGCAACAACGGACAGGTTACGACAGCTACGGTAACTCCAAAGGCAACAATGTTGACTATGATGTGAAGTATTACAACGGTCAAATCACAGAGGTAATTCAATGCTACGCAAACCAATATCTTCTTGATTTCAGGATTTCTGCCACTTTTTGCAAGCGTTACATTATGGAGTATGGGACAGCTTATGTCCTTACTCAATATGAAAACGTTTCTACAGAAGTTCTTAAATCAAAATATGAAAACAGCTACGGTGACAAACGAATAGGCGATTTATTTTTCTCGGACGACTATCAACACTACTCAAAAATTTATTTGGCTAAAAACGGTATGGCTACTATTGAATGGCGTAAAACCGAGACAAATTCTTTGCCCGCAAATATTAAAGCCCAAATCCAAAACAGCTTAAAGAAAAGGAAGACGAAAAAATTAAAAACAACAAGCAGAAGAAGCGAAAGCGAAGGAAAAGAGATAAAATCAAAAACCTATGACCTCGCAATTTACGACAGCGTCAAGTATAAAAGTTTAGTTAGCAACTTTTGGAACGACATAGAGTATTCACTAAAATCCACATCTATGTTTCCAGACTTTAATTCTTTACAGGAGCAACAAGACAAATTTTTTTTTTTTAAAAATACTTACAACGCACATTATAAACTTGTTGACTACAGCGAGAAAGCGTAGATTATGGATATTATATTGCTGCTGGCTCAAATGACATTCGCAATGAGAACAAGTTTACATTAGTGTCGGGAACAGACAATGACTGTAGGTTTATTAAAAAAGTATCATTTAGCTTACCTTCAATTTACATTGAGAGTTATAAAGTTATGACCGAAGCGAAAATCAATAATATTTCAGTTGAGTATATTAAAGGTATTACAAAGGCAAAAATTAAAAATGGTGTTGTGACGTTTGTAAAAGACTTACCACCGACAGAAGCACAAGAAAGACTGGTTGAACAATTGGAAACTGAACCTAATGGCTCAGTATATGTAAAATACCAAATAGGAAAGGTAATGGACAAACCATTTATAATCATTGACAAATTCTAATCCAATGGCAGATAAACAAACAAAAGTAATCCTTACAGGAGACTATGACGCAAGACAAATCAGAGCTTTGCTGACCAATTTTGTATTGACCAACGAGGCACAATTGGGCAACAAAAATGTATCAAACGCGACTGACATTGAGATAGTAAAGCACGATAATTAAAAACAGCAGACAATGAATTTGAAGTTACGATTGACTGGAATGAAAGGAAGAAAAACTACCGCTAACATCGGGTTGCCAAAAGCGGGGCTGACGTGTATAATTGAACGTTTGTGCTTCTATTTTGCATTTGTGCAGGCGGACAGTTTAGTGCTTCTAATGCCCGCCTTCGGCAACCCGAAAAACGTTACCACCAATGCTTAAAGACAGACAAACCGACAATGAAAACGACCGAAAAAGCCAGCCGCACAATTAGCACATTTGGTTTTGCCCGACACACAAGCCGACCCTTCGCAAAACCAAAAGAGCCATTTTTTTGCCAACGCACTGACACCGTTTCGACATTAAAACTTATCTTAACCGACTGAAAAAAGAATATAAAATTGTAGATGGAATTAAAAGAATTGAAACCAAGAAAGGCACTAAACAAAGCCTTTTTAAAAGTAAAACCGAACAGGACTGAAATTGAAGGTTTCAAGACCAATCTAATTACTTTACTCGACAGGACAAATGACACAGAAAGCGAAGAGTTTCATAAAAACCTTGTCATTGACTTCTTAAATAAAACATACTACGACCCAAACCATTATATAAATACTAAAGGTCGAAACGACCTTGTTATTCATAATGGAAACACGGCTAAAAGTTCCGTTGGTGTAATCATTGAAGCTAAAAAGCCGACCAATAAATCAGAAATGATTACCACTAAAAAACTGAACGCAAAAGCGTTTCAGGAATTAGTGCTTTACTACTTACGAGAAAGAATAACACATAAAAATCTTGAAGTAAAACACTTGGTAGCGACCAACATTAACGAATGGTTCATTTTTGACGCTACCCTATTCGATAGACTTTTTGCTCAAAACAAAAATCTCGTAAAGCAATTTACAGAATTTGAAGGCGGACGTTTGGCAGACACAAAAACTGATTTTTTCTACAAACAAATTGCCGAGCCTTTTATTGCCGACATAACAGCAGAAATTGAATTTACATACTTCAATATTCAAGATTATCAAAAGCCACTTCGCAATGATGACAAAGCGGACGACAATTCGCTAATTGCTTTATTCAAACTCTTATCACCTGAACATCTTTTAAAACTTCCTTTCACGAACGACAGCAACAGTCTTGACAAACGCTTTTATAGCGAGTTGTTGCACATTATCGGCTTGACCGAAACCAAAGAAGGAAATAAAAAACTTATTGAAAGAAATAAATCAGGCGAAAGACATTCAGGAACAATACTCGAAGATGCAATTATTCAGCTTGACAGTTTAGATAAATTAAGCCGTCTTGAAAAACCAAGCCAATTCGGAAGCACAATACCAGAAAGATTATTCAGCGTTGCACTTGAATTAAGCATTACTTGGATAAATAGGATTTTATTTTTAAAGTTGTTGGAAGCCCAACTTATAACTTATCACAAAGGCGACAAATCATATTCTTTTCTGAATTTAGATAAAATCAAAACCTATGATGACCTAAACAGCTTGTTCTTTCAAGTATTGGCTCGTAAGTTTAAAGACAGAAACGATGATGTAAAAAAAGCATTTGAAAAAGTTCCATATCTAAACTCATCACTTTTCGAGCCTACTGACATAGAGCAAGTAACCTTATTCATTAGCAACTTAAAGGATGACAAGAAAATTCCAATTATTTCAACTACTGTATTAAAGAATGACCAAGGCAAAAAGCGAACTGGAAGTTTAAATACTTTAGAATATTTATTTGAGTTTTTGAACGCCTATGATTTCAGTAGTGAAGGTTCGGAAGAAATTCAAGAAGATAACAAAGCACTTATTAACGCATCTGTTCTCGGTTTAATATTTGAGAAAATAAACGGATACAAAGACGGCTCATTCTTTACTCCGGGTTTCATTACAATGTATATGTGTCGTGAAACTATTCGCAAAGCCGTTGTTCAGAAATTCAACGAAACAAAAAAGTGGAAGTGTAAAAACATTGAAGAACTCTACGATAAAATTGAAGACCGAAAAGAAGCCAATGAAATTGTAAACAGTATCAAAATTTGCGACCCTGCCGTTGGTTCAGGACATTTTTTGGTTTCGGCACTTAATGAAATGATTGCCGTAAAAAACGACTTAAAAATTCTGCAAGACAGAGAAGGTAAACGATTAAAAGAATATCAAGTTGAAGTTGTAAATGATGAACTAATTGTAACTGACGAAGAAAGTGAACTATTTGAATACAATCCAACTAACAAGGAAAGTCAAAGAATACAAGAAATGCTTTTCCACGAAAAGCAAACAATAATTGAAAATTGCCTTTTCGGTGTTGACATCAATCCCAACTCTGTAAAAATTTGCCGTTTGCGTTTGTGGATTGAATTATTGAAAAATGCTTATTACAAAAACGCCACAGAACTTGAAACACTTCCAAACATTGACATCAATATAAAATGCGGCAACTCTTTAGTGAGCCGTTTCTCAATGGATGCCGATTTGAGCCAAGCATTAAAAAAGAGCAAAGGCAAATGGAGCATAGATATGTATCGTATTGCAGTAGACACATACCGCAATGCCGAAAGTAAAGAACAGAAAAAAGAAATGGAACGACTGATTGCCGACATTAAATCGGATTTTAGAAGTGAAATTTCAATGACAGACCCCAAAGTAAAAAAGTTACGAAAATTATCAGGCGACCTTTTTAGGTTGACAAATCAAGGGCAACTTTTTGAAATGAGCAAAAAGGAAAAAGCGGAATGGAATAAAAAAGTTAAAGACCTGACAAAAGAAACAAAAAAAATAGAAGGAGAAATTGAAGATATAAAAGCAAACAAAATATTTGAAAATGCTTTTGAATGGCGTTTTGAATTCCCTGAAGTTTTAAATAATGATGGCGACTATGTTGGCTTTGATTTAATAATTGGTAATCCTCCGTATGTATTTACAAGAGAAGCTGATTTTGACAATCTTTATAAAAATTACGTTGCAGATTTTCTAAGTAAGCATTCAGTTAAAGCAATTTCAAAAGGTTTGAATATCCAAACAGGGAAAATAAATCTGTTCGGTTTATTTATGGTGCGGTCTTTTGAATTGATGAAAAACAATGCCGTTTTTTCGTTCATTATTCCAAACAATATTCTAAGAGCAACAACCTATGAAGCTGTTAGACTTTTTCTTCTTGACAATTGCAAGATTACCGAAATTGTAGACTTAGGTTCAAATGTGTTTTCAGAAGCAACAGTATCAACTGTAATCTTTAGTTACGAAAAAGGTGAGAGCACAGGAAAGACAAAGATTATAAAAGACATTTCAGATTTTGAGAAAGGCAAATACACTAAGTCGGAAATTCCTCAAAGTTTGTTTAGGAAAAATGTAAGTTTCACTTTTAACATTCTTCTCAACGATATTGAAATTAAATTAATTGAAAAAATCCAAGCAAATTCTAATCCTTTGAATAACTACTTTAAATACATTTCTCCTGGAATAGACGGTGATAAGGACAAATATGTAAAGAGTTCAAAAGTAAACAGCAAATACAAACCACTTCTTTATGGTAAAAACTTTGGACGTTATAATATTTCCTTCGACAATAATTACATCAACTACGACAGAGAACTTTTAAACAGAGCAAGAGAAGAGGAAATTTATCTTTCAGACAAAATAATAATTCAAAGAATTAGTGGCGGGACAAGCCCACTAACTTGCACAATTGACAGAAACCAGTATTATACTTTTAACTCAGTAAATAATCTTGTTTTAAATGATGATGCAACTATTTCGTTAGACTATTTCTTAGCATTGTTAAACTCAAAAATTCTGAATTGGTATTACTCAGTT
The DNA here is from genome assembly GCA_016722375.1 of Bacteroidota bacterium. Classification (NCBI taxonomy): domain Bacteria; kingdom Pseudomonadati; phylum Bacteroidota; species Bacteroidota bacterium. The sequence continues at coordinate 38,884 of JADKJG010000013.1, forward strand.
ATGTTTTCAAACAAATCTACTTTGACAGTAAATATTTCAAAGACTTTTTTGAGTGAACTACCAATTAAGGAAAGCTCATCGAAACACAATGAAATCAAAAAACTTGTTCAGACAATTTTAGCTACAGACAAGAGTGATGTAAAGAAAACTAAAGACTTAGAAGCAAAAATTAATATGGCTGTTTATGAAATTTATGGCTTGACAAAAGACGAAATTGAAATTATAGAAGAAAGTGTAAAATGACAACAAAGCCAACGCTTCACAGCCACACACATTGCCAAGTCGCACAAGCCAACGCACAGACCAAAACTTGGCAAAGAGTGTGTCTGTCCAACCGCACCAAAGACAGCGAAACCCACGACAGACAAGAAGGGCAGCAGCTAACAGCGGTTTGGCGTAATGGCGGGGCTGATGTGCTAAAGTGAACATTTGTACCATCATGATCGTTTGGTTCTAAGCTGAAAGTTTTTACCTTTGAATTCCCCGCCTGACGCAAACCGTGAAACCGTTATAAGCAAGCCTAAAAGACGACCGTGCAACCAACAAGCGGACTTCAAAACGACTAGACATTTGATTTCCAAACTAACTTTCGGACGACAAAAACTAGGTTGACAATTTCGCTGTAACTCGACACACATGCCGACCAACCCGCCCGACGAAAGGGCAAAAAAGGTTTGTTTTTTTCCACCGCACATTTTAAAAATAATTTTAGCCAGCCGCACATTGGCACATTTGCAAAACCGCACGAGCCAACACACAAACCAAGTTTTACAAAAGAGCCAATTTTCCACGCTCAAAAAAATATATTGGACAATAATATCCACTATTAAAAAAAAGTACTTATCTTTGCACCGATAAAAAGTAAATTATGTTTTCAAAGGCTTGTGAATATGGTATTAGAGCTTCAATTTTCATTGCAGAGCAATCTTTGCTTGACAGAAAAGTGAGCTTAAAGGATGTGGCAGAAGCTATTGAATCGCCCTCAGCATACACCTCCAAAATTTTGCAGCGACTATCCAAAAGCAACATTATCAATTCCGACAAAGGACCAACAGGTGGTTTTTCAATGGACAAAAGTGAATTGGAGAAAGTGAAATTAAGCTCGATTGTTTATGCAATTGATGGAGATACTGTTTACAATGGCTGTGGTTTGGGTTTGAAACGATGCAATGCGGATAAACCTTGTCCTGTACACAATCAATTTAAAGTGATTAGAGACGAACTTAAAAAGATGCTTGAAACTACTGCTGTAAAAACTTTAGCAATGGATTTTGAGAAAGGCTTAACATTTTTAAAACGATAAAAAAATTTGAATAAATAGTGGACAATAATATCCAATATAAATAAGAAATGGAAACAAAAAATATATTCAGCGAATCGGGCATTATCCTCACACTATTGCTGATAGCAATACCAGTAATTGTTGCTTCGATATTGGTAATCATTAAAGCCAAGAATGTTGTAAAGAATTTCTTGAAGAAAAAAGAACTCGAAAAATTCAATGAGTATTTGAAAAACTTAAGTACCGAAGAAGTTCAAAAATTAGAGCAACGAAAAAAGGAACTTGAATTTTCTCTTTCTAATAATGAATTAGCTGGCGATACGACACCTATTGACGCAAAAGGTTTGATTGACAATGTGAGCGAAGCGAGTTCGTTGCGATTTATTGAGCAAAAGAAAAAAAGTCAGGCAAGACCCTATATTGAACCTGATTTAACCAAACTCATTCTATGGTATTTAGGTTGTGCCACTTTTTGGTTGTTGTTTGGAACTACGGTTGGTGAATATGTTGGGATTAAATTTGTTGCTCCAGATGTTGACCATTACAGTTGGTTGAGTTTTGGAAGATTACGACCTGTACACACTAACGCTGTATTTTGGGGTTGGGCTTCATTGGCAATGTTGGGCTTGGCTTATTATGTCATTCCAAGAGTGAGCAATGTGCCAATTGCAAGTATTAAAACGGGTTATAGAACCCTCATTCTCGTAAACACTTCAGTTGTACTTGGTAGTTTGTTCCTAATGGCTGGCATCAACAATGGCGGTGGCGAATACCGGGAATACATTTGGCCAGTGATGGCGTTGTTTGGTATTGGTGTTATCATTTCGCTAAGAAATTTTTACAAAACCATAGCCATAAGAACAACCAAAGAAATTTATGTTTCTAATTGGTACATCATTTCTGCAATGATGTTTCTATTGGTGATTGCCGTAATTGCGTATTGGCCAAGTTGGCAAAATGGCTTAGGCGAAACAATTATACAAGGTTACTATATGCACCAAGGTGTGGGTATGTGGTTTATGCTTTTCAATCTCGGATTGATGTATTACTTCCTGCCTCAACAATTAAATAAACCTATATACTCTTATAGTTTAGGAATTCTGGCGTTTTGGGTGCAAATCCTTTTTTATACTTTAATAGGAACGCATCATTTCATTTTTAGTGCGATTCCTTGGTGGTTGCAAACTGTTGCCATTGTGGGAAGTGCAGGTATGATAATACCCGTTGTTGCAGGGACCACAAATTTCTTGATGACTTTCAAAGGATCTTGGCACAAACTGTCGGGCAGTTATACCCTTCCGTTTTATTTGATTGGTATCATATTCTACTTCACAGGTTCATTACAGGGAACTGCCGAAGCATTCAAGTTTACCAATTTGGTGTGGCATTTTACCGATTTTACTGTAGCTCATTCGCATCTCACAATGTATGGTATCATCTGCTTTATGCTTTGGGGTTTCATTTATACCGTTGTACCAAGATTGACAGGAAAAGAACCACCTCAAATTACCGTTGGTGCTCATTTTTGGTTGGCACTCATTGGATTGCTTTTCTATACATTCCCACTTATGTACGGTTCTACGCTCAGGGGATTGATGTGGATGGAAGGCACCAAATCATTTATTGAAAGTGTAGAATTGATGGCTCCGTATTGGCTTTGGCGTGCCATTGGTGGTTCATTGATGTGGCTTTCTCATATTTTGTTTGCCTACAACTTTTATGTAATGGTAAAAAAGAAAGAAGAGATAGAAATACCCTCTTCGCCAAAAGACATTCTAAATGCAAAGGTGGCAATAGACAATCAAGAAGTAACAAATTAATATATACGAAATGGAATTTTTCGACAATCATAAAAAACTATTCAGAACAGCACTGGGACTATTTGTTGGTCTTACAATAGTTGTTGCCATAATGCCTGCCATCAACAATCAAGATAATAATGAACCATTGCCCGGCTATGAGCCATTAAGTCAAGAAGCTTATCTCGGTAAAAAAAGTTTTATTGCCAACGGATGTGTGGCTTGCCATACACAGCAAGTAAGAAATGTAGATATGGACAATGTTTGGGGCAGCAGACCCGGAATACCAGCCGATTATGCGGGCATTTCGAGAATAGATTTTTGGACAAACACTGCTACATTAATGGGTACGGAAAGAACAGGCCCCGATTTAACCAATATAGGTTTAAGACAACCGAGCTTAGCTTGGAATTTATTGCACCTCTACCAACCCAGAGCCGTAGTAGAAAAATCAATAATGCCAGCTTACCCTTGGCTATTTGAAGTGAAAAATGAGTTAGGCGAAAAAGATGTTGAAGTAGTAGTGCCTGATGCGTACAGAAAAGGGATTAGCGGAAGAATTGTTGCCACGCAAGAAGCACTCCAATTAGTAGCGTATCTCCAAAGCCTAAAACAAACGCCACTACCTGATGGTAAATTACCTATGGAATTTTTGTACAAGAAAAAAGAAATTCCTGTGGTAGTAAATGGAAATAATGCTAACCTACCTGATGGCAAATTATTGTACACTAATAATTGTATGAGTTGCCACCAAGCCAATGGCGAAGGACTTAAAGGTGCTTTCCCATCATTAAAGGGTAGCCCGATAGTTTTGGGTGATGATCTCGAGTTATTCGTTAATATTATAATGCTTGGTTATGATGCAAGACCAGAATATGCCGTAATGAATGCAGTAGGTACGGATAATAATCTCACTCCCGAAGAAGTAACTGCCATCATCAATCACGAAAAAACAAGTTGGGGCAACAACGCCAAAACCGTAACTCCTGAAGAAGTGAAAAAAATTATGGATTTTATAAAATTAACATCTAACAAATAACAAGATGAAAGTAAAAAATCTCATACCCGTATTTTTCATTTTTATAGCTCAAATAGCTATTGCTTGTCCTGTTTGCGAAAAGCAACAACCTAAAATAACGCAAGGATTAACCCACGGGGCGGGTCCGCAAAGTGATTGGGATTGGGTAATCATTGCCATTATTACGCTTATAACGGTTTTAACGCTGATTTACTCAATAAAATACCTGCTAAAACCCGGTGAGAAAAATGATGACCATATCAAACAATCAATCTTAAGCAATTAAATAAGATGGAAGAATATAAAAGCAAAATCAAACTTTTTGTGGATGATGAACAACAACCCATAGCGGAGTTGATTCCACCGGTGCAATTTGATTTGGACACCAGCAAATTAACAGATGGCGAGCACACATTAAAACTCATTAGCAAATCACCCACAGGTAGAGAAGGTATAAGGAAAATAAAATTTATTGTCAAAAATGGCCCTGCTATCTCCGTAGAAGGATTGAGTGATAATGGCGTAGTTGACGGAGTTATTCCGCTGATGATAAACGCTTATGACAAAGGCAATCAAAAGAAATTCCTTATTGAAGGTAGTGAAACTCCGCAAAGTATCCCGAGTTGGCTTTGGATTTTGCTCATTGCTTTTTTGGGTTGGGCAGCATTTTATACCATCACAAATTTTAGTTTGTAATTCAATAAAAATAGAAATGGCTAACAAGGAAATTTGGTTAGAAACATTAATCACAAACTCGCCTCAAGAAGGACGAGAACTGGCTATAAAAATGGCAAGAAAATCTATTGCAACCATACAAACAAATGCCGAAACAAAAAACAATAGGTTTGACAAACAGCTCAACTTTTAAGTAAACAGATTTGGGCATGCCACTAATGATGACTGCTCAGAGCTTGGGGGTATATGCGTTGAGGCAGACAAATGTCACTTGCTCTGTGCGCAGTACGGCATCAAACTTCATTGCAAAGCCCGGCAAAAATAATTTTTGCAAAACTGCCAACCTAATTCATAACATTTAAAAATGAATGACATTATAAATCTTGATGATGTAAAATTGGTAGTAGATTGTTTCTATACGAAAAAGTTCGTAATGACGAACAATTGAAAGATGTTTTTAATAATGTCATTCAAGACCGTTGGCCTGCACATTTAGAAAAAATGTACCGCTTTTGGCAAACGGTTTTGTTGGATGAACACACCTATCACGGCAGTCCGTTTTTGCCTCACGCAAAACTTCCTGTTGGCATTGAACATTTCAACCAATGGTTAAAACTGTTTTACGAAACTGTGGATGAAAATTTTGAAGGTGAAAAAGCAGAACGAATGAAATGGCAAGGACAACGAATGGCAGAAATGTTTCATTCAAAAATTGAGTATTACAAAAACAATCCTTCAATTCCATTGCTATGACCGTAGTAAAAATGCCCATAGCTCTTATTTGCACTTTCCTATGGATTGGGTTTGTTTGTGCCATCAGCTTTATGGAAGCCTGGCTCAAATTTCGTGCTCCAGGAATTAGTGTGCCTTTAGGATTGGGCATTGGCAGATTGGTTTTTAATGCCCTCAATAAAGTTGAATTGGTGTTTGCTTTGATTGTCATCATCAACATTTTTTATAATACATCTGAAATTCTGAAATGGCAAAATCTGTTTTTTGCCTTCCCTGTTATTCTTTTATTTATACAAACTTTTTGGCTATTACCTGCATTAGATGCAAGAGCAGAATTACATATACAAGGTCAAATTGTACCTCCTTCCAATCTGCATTTTTATTATGTAGGCATAGAACTCGTTAAAGTAGCGAGTCTGACAATTTTTGGTTTAACATTTTTTAAAAACACAACAATATGAGCAACGAAAAAATCATCAATGATATTGAAACAAAATATCAGCAATTGGGGGAAAACCCTGAAACGTACCTAAAAGGATTGCTTCACGCAAAACCAATCAACTATTGGGATTATGTAGAAGCAGACACACTACTTTCTTTACAAAAACCAAGAACCAATTTCAAGGACGAAGAAATCTTTATTATGTATCATCAAGTAACGGAGCATTTCCTTAAAATGATGGTTCACGAAATAAAGCAATTGGTTTATGAACCTTTTAATGAAGATGTTTGGTTGGAAAAATTAGACCGTTTGAACCGATACACGAATATGCTTATAGGTTCGTTTGATGTAATGAAATACGGAATGAATTATGATGACTATAATACTTTTCGCAGCAGCTTAACACCAGCTAGTGGTTTTCAGTCGGTTACATTTCGCTTAATCGAAATCTACTGCACCCGCTTAGTAAATCTAATCAATGAAGAAGGCAAGCAACGAATTTCAGACACACCCACTACAGAAGAATACTTTGAGCATATTTATTGGAAAGATGCTGGATTAAATAGAAAAACCGGCAAAAAGTCACTCACCCTATTGCAGTTTGAAGAAAAGTATTTAGACCGATTAGTTGCAATGGCAAACAAAACGAAAGGCTCTACATTGGAAGATAAAGTTTTGAAAATGCAAAATTGTTCGGAAGCATTGAAAATGAAATTGAAAGAGTTTGACCATTTGTACAATGTGGCTTGGCCTTTAGTTCATTTGGAAACAGCTCAACACTACCTCGACTTAAAAGGTGAAAACAAAGCAGCGACAGGTGGCAGCGAATGGAAAAAATATTTGCATCCAAAGTTTCAGCAGCGTAAATTTTTCCCAACACTTTGGAACAATGACGAAATAACCAATTGGGGTAATAATAAATAACACTTAAAAAATAGTAAAATGAATATTCAAGAAAATAACATCATCGGAGAATTAGTGGCACAAGATTACCGTGCTGCTTCAGTTTTTAAAAAATATGGTATCGACTTTTGTTGTCAAGGTAACAGAACAATTCAAGATGCTTGCGAAGCAAAAGAAATTGACGCATCTTCGGTAGTAACCGATTTAATCGAAGCAAATAAGGCAACTTTAGAAAGCACCATCGATTATCAATCTTGGCCTATAGACCTTATGGCGGATTACATAGAGAAAAAACATCATCGCTATGTGGAAGACAAAACGCAAGAAATAAAACCTTATCTCGACAAAATTTGCCGAGTGCACGGTGACCGTCATCCTGAGCTTTTAGAAATCAATGAACACTTTAATGCGACTGCCAGTGAATTAGCAGCTCATATGAAAAAAGAAGAATTGATTTTGTTTCCATTTGTTAGAAAAATGGCAAAGGTGAAACAGGAAAATACTAAACTAGAAGCACCACATTTTGGCACGGTAGAAAATCCTATTCAAATGATGATGCACGAACATACTACCGAAGGAGAACGCTTTAGAAAAATAGAAGCCCTGAGCAACAACTACACGCCACCGGCAGATGCTTGCAATACCTATCGAGTGACATTTTCCTTGTTAAAAGAATTTGAAGCTGATTTGCACTTGCACATTCATTTAGAAAACAACATCTTGTTTCCTAAAGCCATTGAACTTGAACAACATTTAAAGAATGCCTAATCCTATTAAAAGAAACGAAGCCCTTAAACCTTTAAGCCGTGACCACCATCACGGCTTATTGCTCTGCTGGAAAATTAGGCAAGGTATCAAACTGAATATCGAACCTGAAAGGATAAAAAAGTATTTGGATTGGTTTTGGATGAGTTATTTAAAGCCACATTTTGAAATTGAAGAACAGTATGTGTTCCCAATTTTAGGAAATGAAAATGAGTTGGTCAAACAAGCACTTGCCGAACACCGAAGGTTAAAACGACTTTTTGAAAATGAAGGTGAACTTTCCAAAACCAATAGTTTGATTGAAGAAGAACTAGAGAAGCATATTCGCTTTGAAGAACGGGTACTTTTTAACGCAATACAGTCAGTAGCAAGCAGTGAGCAATTGATCCAAATAGAAATTGATTGTGAAGATAAGTGTTTTTATGAAAACCTATCAGATCCTTTTTGGGAATGACGAGAAGTACCATAAAAATTACCGTTCTTGAAAATGGGACAGAACAAACCATTAAAACCTACAAAGGTGAGTATAGAAATTTAATGGAATTGTTAAAGGATACACTCTATTTTGATTGTTTTGGCGAGTGTGGCGGAATGGGCAGGTGTGCTACTTGCATTATACACGTAACTGGATTACAAGGAAGTTCAGTAATAAAAGATAGGAATGAACCTGTAACACTTGCAAGATATGGTTTTGAAGATAATCCAAGCATTCGACTTTCTTGTCAATTATTAGTTTCGGCAGATTTGGACGGGGCAATAGTTTCGGTTTTAGAAGAAAATTGAAGCATTTTTCAAAATCCAGACAAAACAATCTAACTGAACGCATTAAAATCTTTAAAATTATTTGTTTAGTAAGGATTCCTTACTATATTTGCAGCGGCAATAATGCCAAACAAAAATTTAAATTCATAAAAAATGGCAAAATCAATTTTCTATCACGCTGGATGTCCAGTATGCGTAAGTGCAGAACACGACATCGTTAACCTAATTGGTGCAACTAATGTAGAAATCGTTCACATTGGCGAAGACCGTAACCGAATTGCGGAAGCGGAAAAAGCAGGTGTAAAATCTGTTCCAGCTTTGGTGACACCAAACGGAAATGTTTTACACATCAATTTTGGTGCGTCTATGGCTGACGTAAAAGGTTAAAAAAAATTGCCCTGCATTGTTAGGATTCCTATCTTTGCAGGGCAATTTTAATTTATGATAAAGGAAAAAGTCAAAAGAAGCTACAGGATAAGTAAATACATTATTTATAAAGAAACTCTTGTTGATAGCAAGGAAGCATTTTGGTCATTTCTTGGTGCTTTTATTGGCATTGCTGCAATTGGATTTATACAAAGTTTCTATTTAGAACATTTCGAGAATGTTTTTCTAATTGGGTCGTTTGGAGCAACTGCTGTATTAATTTATGGAGCCATTCAAAGTCCGCTTGCTCAACCTAGAAATTTAATTGGCGGTCATCTAATTAGTGCTTTAATAGGAGTATCAATTTATAAGATAATTCCTGAACCTATTTGGTTAAGTGCGCCTTTGGCTGTTTCCATTTCGATTTTGGCAATGCAATACACAAAAACACTTCATCCACCGGGCGGGGCTACTGCTTTGATAGCGGTATTAGGCACAAGCAAAATTGTATCACTTGGGTATTTATATGTTTTGTCTCCTGTATTAACAGGTGTTTCAATTATGCTTATAGTAGCCCTTGTTTTTAACAACATAACTCCTCATCGTAAATACCCTACTGACGGTAGATTTTCAAGAAGTATAAAGTGGTTAGTTGACCCAGCAAAAAAGCAAATGAATAAAATGAAATCAAGAAAAATAAAATGAGACCTTTATTTATAATAACTTTTGCGCTTTTAGCATTATCAACAAGCGCACAAAACAATAAAACAAAAACAATGGAAGTAGCAGTTTGGGACACCTATGTAACTAAGAAAGATGGTAGCGTAATGCACTTTGACATTATTGCACCATCATCAGTAAAAGACACTGCCGTTATTTACGAATATGGCAGAGCATATCTGAAAACTAAAGGGCAAGAAGGGCAACCTTTGACATCAAAAGAATGCAGGTTTTGCCACGTTAGAAGTTTGCAACCACAATGGGAAGCCGACATAAAAAAACAAGGCTATTTTATTCTTGAAATGGAAAACTGCGAATAAATGAAATACTCTTCTTTTAATTTAAACGAGCAAAACCAAAAAATTGAAAGTCGCATTGTTGTTGCTTTGGAACGAATTTCAGAAGCATTCAGAGTATTACTATGGAATGAAAGCAAAGAAAACTCTTTAAGCCCGATACAAATTCAAATTTTGATTTTCATTTATTTCCACTCGCTGGAAAAGTGTAAAGTAGGATATTTGGCTGATGAGTTCAATATGACAAAAGCTACAATAAGCGATAGCGTAAAAGTTTTGCTTTCAAAAGAATTAGTAACCAAGGAGACTGACCCCATTGATACTAGGAGTTTTTCGCTATCACTCACAAACGAAGGAAAAAAAACAGCAAAGAAGGCATCATTATTTGCTTCATCAATAGAACAACCCATTGAAAAACTAACATCGGAACAAAAAACAATAATGCTTAATGGATTGCTGAAATTGATTTATGACTTAAACAAATCAGGCATAATTACCATTCAAAGAATGTGTTTTACTTGCTCCAACTATCAACTTGAAAAAGGTGTTCACTACTGCAAACTTTTGAAAAGTCAACTTGCCGAAAACGAATTGAGAATAGATTGTCAAGAACACGAATTGCAGATATGAGCTTCATAATCGAAAACATAGCAACCATTAAGGGTAGAATAAGAGCAGCAGCCGAATTTTCAGGCAGAAACTCAACAGAAATCAAACTCCTATTAGCAACTAAAACAGTTTCGACTACAAATATTATTAACGCCTTGGAAACAGGTGAAACGCTTATTGGAGAAAATAAGGTGCAGGAACTCAAAGAGAAATTTGAAGCACTAAAAGTTATCCCACACCAAACCCATTTCATCGGACATCTTCAAACTAATAAAGTCAAAGAAGTTACGAAATATGCTGACTGCATACAATCGGTTGACAGGTTGGAATTAGCTGAAAAATTGCAAAAGAGATTAGAATTTGAAGATAGAACCATAGATGTTTTTATTCAAGTAAACACTTCGTATGAAGAAAGTAAGTTTGGTGTTTCACCCGAAAATACTTTGATTTTTGCTCAACAAGTCAAACAACTTGACAGACTAAATATTAAAGGTTTAATGACCATCGGACTTTTTTCTGCGGAAACAGAAAAAGTTCGCAAATGCTTTCAATTACTAAAGAACATTCAGATACGAATGTTAGATAAAGACTTACCTGTTTACGACTTATCAATGGGAATGAGTAACGATTTAGAAACAGCCATAGAAGAAGGCTCAACGATTATTCGTGTTGGAACTGCAATATTCGGCAAACGACCTTATCCAGACAGCTATTATTGGAATGACAACAAAGAAACCAACCCACAGGTGTAAGCACATTTGCAAACCGCTACAAGCCTACCCGCAGACCAAAGTTTGCAAAAGAGCTTCCACCTTCCCCAACCGAAAAATTATTTTTTAAAATTTCCTTCCCTTCTAAAATTTTTAAACCCGCCAACACACAGCCGACACAAAACAAACCCGACAATGACAGCGAAACTCACGGCAGACAAAGACTTCACAACCTCGACAGACAGAAGGCCTGCTTATAACAGCACCTTGCCAAAAGTGGCGGTTTCGTGCTTCGAAGGACAGTTTTATGGGTATATAAACTTTAGTGCTTCGATGAAAGTTTGTGGTGGAAATCGCCACCTTCGGCAAGCTGCAAACCGTTATGCGTAATATTTGGAAAATGACTACAACAAGGCTGATTATTGCTATATCGACTTTAGCCTTTTTTTCAGGTTGTTCACACTATGTTTTGAATGATTCAGGATATCCAAGACCACCCAAAAAATATAAATTCAGTTATTCCAAGAATGAGTCTCATTTGACTGACACGACAATTATTGACACCACCGCTATTTACTATTTATCAAATAGTAATTACTATAGAAATAGCAGTAACTATAAAAACACTGACCATTATATCCGCTTCTACTCAGACGGACACTATAAACTACAAGCAGTAAAGGAATATCCAAAATTGAAGACATAAATGATATTCGTAAAGGAAATGTTGGTATTACAAATTGAAAGGAAATGTCGCTACAACTTTACTCAGATATTAACGCTGGTTCTGACCAATTGCAATTTGGATTGATTGATGAAAATAATAATTTAGTCTTACTGAATGAAAATCCTCGTACAGACTTCTGCATTGGGTATTCAGAAAGCGGAATTAAAAGAAAAATTAGAAAGGCTTCATTTTTCAATCCACTCTTTTATACTAAAATAAGATTGAATGGAATGACTTATGACAGACCAGATTGGTAGAAATACTACGCATAACAGCACATTTACGCTAGCAGGAACTGTTGTGCTTTCTACAAACTTTTGTGGGTTAAAGATCTTTTGTAACTTTAAGAATCGTTAGTGGGTTAACTTCCTGCCAGCGCAAATCTGCGAAACGTTATCAGTAATGCTTAGGGTGCTAACTTGAAACTAACTGCAAGAAATGAACTTTTTAAAACGGAATTACAGGCAAATAAAAAAGTATTCCATACACAAACAAACCTGCACCCTGCTGTTAATAATTTTCTTTCTTCCCTGCTACGGACAAGTAAGTGGAAATATGTTTCGTTGCAGTTTGAGGGATAAAGTAGGAAACCTTTGGTTCGGAACTATGGGTGCGGGTGTGTATCGTTATGATGCCTTTTCAGGAAAGTTTACCAATTTTACAAAGCAAGATGGTCTAAACGATAACAATATTGAGTCTGTTTTTGAAGATAAGGCAGGGAATCTTTGGTTCGGCACCAACAATGGAGCATGTCGTTACGATGGCAAAAGATTTACCGATGTTACAACAAAAGAAGGGCTGTGCAAATTTGATATTAATTGTATTTTAGAAGACAGAAATGGATTCTTTTGGTTCGGCACGAATGGCTACGGAGTTTGTCGTTATAATCCTGTCACAGGTGCTGTTACCAATTTCACAAAGGAACAAGGTCTGGGCAGTAATGCTGTTCAATGTATATTAGAAGATAAATCTGGGAACCTTTGGTTCGGTGAAAGGGCTGGAGGCGTTTGCCGTTACGATTCCGCCTCAGGCAGGTTTACCAAAGTTGATGGATGTTTCAGTAGTCAGATTATGGACATCAAAGAAGATAAAACGGGGAACATCTGGTTCGTCAATTTGTATAACGGGCTGTGCCGTTATGACGGAAAATCCTATACACATTTTACAAAGGAAAATGGTCTTTGCAATGATACTATTGATTGTATTTATGAGGATAAAAAGGGAAACATTTGGGTCGGCAGCGATACTAAGTGGAACACAGGGGGCGGAGGTCTTTGCCGTTACGATGGAAAGTCCTTTACACGTTTTTCAACAATAGACGGTCTTGCGAATTCTGATGTTTGGACAATTGTAGAAGATAATGACGGAAACATTTGGATTGGTACAAGGGGGGGATTGTTTCGTTATCATTCGCCTTCAGGAATGTTTATCAATTATACACACAAAATGAATAGACAATAATTGAACACCAACAAATCTTAAAAAACTTAACCGAAAGAAAAAAAAAACGACTCTTAACCTAAGATTTATGAAAATAAAAAAGACAGGGCGACCTGCCAGTATGTTTTCAAGTATTTAATTACGTTTGTGCGGGGCGAAAGAGACGAGCTTTTAATCCCCCTTTTTACTTCCTAAATCTTGTAGCGCATATTTACACCCAACAACCCCCCCCCCCCCCGGAGAATGTTTTTGGGGGGGGAGACCCCCCGCCCGGGCGGCCAGGGTTTTTGGGCCCCCCTTCCCCCCCCCCCCCCCCCGGGGGGGCGGGCCGGGCCGCGGGGCCGGCCCCCCCGTTGGTGGGGCGGGGGGGGGGTTGTTTTTTTTTTTGGGGCGGGGGGGGGGGGGGGGGGGGGGGGTGCGGGGGCACCCGCCGGGGGGGGGCCCCCCGGATTTGGGGTTTCTGCTTTTTTGTTTTTTTTTTGGTCCCTCCCTGCCTTTTTTGGGGGGTTTTCGCGCGGCCCCCCCCCCCCCCGCCGCCGGGGGGCGCGGCGCACCGCCCCCGGGCCCCGCCCCCCCCCCTCGCCGGAGGGAGGGAGGGGTGGCTTCCTGCCCCCCTTTCCCCCTTCACCTCTTTTTTTTGGTTGCCGGGGGGGGGGGGGGGGAGGGTCGTTAACGGGGGGGGGGGGTCACACAAAACCAAGGGGACCCCCCCAAGAAAAACCCCGTGGATTTCCGCGCCGCCGTTTTTATATCTCAAAATAATGCTTTGGCTGAAACATTATGCGTCATGCTTGACGACATCGGAAATTCAAACTGACTGCTAGAAATTAGATTTAACAAACTTGATGAATAAAAATATTGAAATACAAAAGTGGAGTTTAGAAACCATTTTAAAAACGAGGCGACACCGAAAAGCCAAACGAGTAGGAAATAAAAACGACAAATTATGCCAAAGTATGTAATTGAAAGAGAAATTCCAGGAGCAGGAAAAATGACTCCCGAACAATTGAAAGCAATTTCACAAACCTCTTGTGGAGTGTTAAATAAATTGGGTCCACAAATTCAGTGGGTTCACAGCTATGTAACGACTGACAAAATCTATTGTATTTATAATGCACCGAACGAAGAAATGGTTCGAGAACATGCAAAGCAGGGAGGATTTCCAGCAAATTCAGTTAGTAAGGTCTCGGCAATCATAGATCCGACAACTGCTGAATGATGTGTTTGCCACAGCAATAAAGGTACTTCTTCAAACTTTTATGCGGAATTCAAAATTTTCTGCTTCGTGGGAACAGTAGCACGAACGCATAACACTAAAATTAAAGAAAAAACTTTTTGAAGGGTGTCAGGAAGTTGGTAGATTGCATACAAGTTATGAAAATCCAACTTGAAATAATTGCAACCTAGGAAAAAGGAATTTGAAGAGTGTCTATTGTTGCAATTTTTTTATGCGAGCTGTGTGCTTTCTAAACCCTTCAAATATTTTCTTCTTTAATTCCTACACCGTTAAGCTTAAAGACGACTACTCCAACGACTATTAGAACTATAAGAAAAGTTGAGTAAGCAGACAAAATACAACTCCAAAAAACCTTCATTTCTAAAACAAGTAGTTGTGGTCATTGGACTATTTGTTTTTCTATTTGGTGGAATGTTTGCAACTATCGTTGCCGTTGACAACTTTAAAAATTACAATAGCCCTTATTTGTTTGCCTTTACTTGCAGTACATTGGGACTGGTTATTGGGCTAATAGTGGCAAGAAAAATTAAACCATACATTATCTTAAATCCCAAAATGCTGACGAACTATTCCAATCTGACAATTATGTTTTCTATAGGTTTTATTGGCAGCTTTATGTTAGTTGGACATTATTATAACTCGACAATATCAAATTTATACAAATGCAACACATTTACAGTTATAGACAAAGAATTTCATAAAGGGGGGGTTAAACGACCTGAAAAAAACATTTTAATATTGAACGTTGAAGGCACAAGTATACGACTTCTTTGCACAAAAGCTTATTGGCAAACAATTTCGGTTGGACAAACAGCAAATGCTTGCATTTACAAAAGTCCCCTCGGCTTCGACTATTTAACTTTACCTGAAGACAAATGAGAAGACCTTACGTTAACAAAGGATTTGCAATAGAGGGGATTCAGTGCTTCACAGTCCGCCGCGGCGGAGCCAGGTGGAAGTTCCGTTCTTCGAATAAAGTCTAGTGCTAAAACTCCTCCACATCACCCACCTCGAAACGCGATAGGGCATGTTAGGAAGACCCGAAGTGCAGAAATTAAATTTAGGCAAGACTATGATGACAAACAATAATCTGAATATTAAACTTAGACCAACAGAAGTTTCAGACTTGATCTTTTTGTTTCAATTTCAGCTGGACAAAGAAGGTGCTTACCTGGCTGCTTTTATGCCTCAAAACCATACAGACAAATCCGCATACCTGAACAAACACATAAAGTTGTTGGATGACCCGAAGGTAAATAATCAAACGATCCTTCTTGACAATATTATTGTGGGAAGTATTGCTAAGTTTGTAATGGAAGGTGATGCAGAAATTACGTATTGGATTGACAGAAACCTTTGGGGGCAAGGCATTGCCACAAAAGCTCTAAATAAATTTCTTACCATTGAGACTTCAAGACCTATGTTCGGGCGGGTTGCATTTGACAATATTGGTTCACAAAAAGTTTTAGAAAAATGTGGTTTTGTTAAAATCGGCACCGACAAAGGTTTTGCAAGTGCACGGCAGACAGAAATAGAAGAATATATTTATAAACTAACTTGACAAAGAACACCTTGATAAACGCCGTATAAGAGCAAATTAACATAAACTGACGGAATAGGTCCTCGCACTGTGCGGGAATTTATCGCTTCACGAGTTTATTTTGTACCTGGTTAATAAACATTAAACTTTAAATAGACATTTTGTGGGTATCAGCGGTCATAGTCAAAAGACTTAGCAAGCCATACACAACAACAAAAACCAAAACCCTATGAGAAAAATAATTTCATTTATGCACATATCGCTTGACGGATTTGTAGCAGGTCCGAATGGCGAAATGGACTGGATTAAAGTGAATGACGAAATTTTTGATTTTGGAGAAAAGCGGATAAGCGAAGGCGACACTGCATTGTATGGACGGGTCACTTATCAGATGATGGAGAGCTACTGGCCTACTGCTGCAGACAAACCCACAGCGTCCAGGCACGACATCAATCATTCAAAATGGTATAGCAAAATTCACAAAATTGTTTTATCAAAAACAATGAAAGACGCGGGTGGGCCTGCCGGTCAGCCAAGATTGACGAACACAACAATAATCAGCGACAACCTTCCGGACAGAATAAATGAAATAAAACAACAGGCAGGAAAAGAAATCTTGCTTTTTGGTAGCCCGACAGCAACACATTCACTTATTCAACTGAACCTAATTGACGGCTACTGGCTATTTGTTAATCCAATTATTCTTGGACGCGGAATTCCATTGTTTGTCGACATCAAAGACAAAATAAAACTAAATCTAATTTCGACCCGACCATTTAATTGCGGGGTAACTGAACTGAATTACACAGTGGACAGACAATAACAATGAACCGCCCGGCTAATTACAAGGGATATATACAAAGGGTTGTGCAAACTTGAACGTTAGCGGAAATTGTTGCTGAGAGTCTTCAAGAAAATAACTATAAAAAATGGAAGTTCGACAAATTGAATTTGGTAAACTTAAGTATGCCTACATTTTGATTAAGCAATTTATTGAATCAGAAGGCGGAACTAATATAAATTCTCTCAAAAATAAAGTGAATGATGACCTTATAATTACAGGTAATGACAATTATGAATTACTTGAGAAATTTGTAACAAAATTCGAATTGGACCATGGAGGTTTTGATTATAATAAACACTTTCATTCAGAAGGAGAACTTTATGATTCGGAGGCAGCACTTATTAATCTCCTAACTTTATCTGTATGGCTGCCATTAAAAACTATTGAATTGTTAACCTTAAACAAGGTTAAAATTGAGAAGCCAGACTTTTATAAACCAAGTAGGGAAGTGAAAGATTTAACTTTTAAAGATTTGTTAACTTGGTATATTGAAAAAGAATTCAAACTATCAAGCCAAATTAAATATGAAATTAAAATAGATTCTTCAGAGTTATAGTTGTGATTCTGAACGGCAAATTCCGCTAACATTTAGATTAAACGCAATATTTTTTGTCGGGGTGGGCGTGCGGTTGAGAGTGTCTACGTATCTACAAACGGTTTAGTATATTTGAGTGTGATACAGTTTAGTCCCCGCCAAATAATACTGCGTTAATCCCAACATCGTTATGCGAAACCCGTTGGCGACAGTGCAAGTTTGTAGCTTTGTAGCATTGAACAAACAGTTCTAAAACAAAAATAAATTCAATTCAAACTTTAAACATTTAACAAAATGAAAAAACAACTACAAAAAAAGATTACTGCTTTCATCGTTACAGCAATGATGTTTTGTGCAAGTGCAAATGCACAGATAGTTTACACGGATGTGATTCCAGATGTTGTGCGTGGTTGCAACTATCCCAGTCCTTGCGGAGCCGATTTTTTAATTGACTTGAATAATGATGGGATTAATGATTTTACCTTCGCGCCAAGAGCGCATGGCTTTTCTTGCGGAAATTGTTCCCCAAACCCGGTTGCAGTCCTTGGTACCCGAGATTCAGCATTAATTATTTCAACTGCGCAAAGTTGGATTGCAGACACGGTTGGCGGATTTGGCTTAAATAAGTCAATGGATTCATCCTTGGCGTGGACAAATGCAGTGCATAATTTGGCTCAAAATGGTGAGGGTTGCATGGCCTGCACAAATGGCCATGGAAGTCATAAGGTCACACAAGGCATAACCGGAAACTGGCAAAATGTTTCAGGAAAATTCATGGGTCTAAAAATAAAAGTGGGGTCTGATTTTTATTATGGCTGGATTAAACTTGGGGTATCCATAGCCAGTTATTCAGTTTCCATTACGATTATGGAATATGCCTACAATTCTATCCCCAACCAACCCATTCTTGCAGGACAAACAACAGTCACAGGAATAACTGAAAATTCTTTTGCTTCTTCAATAAATATTTTTCCCAATCCTGCCAACAACTATCTCACCATTGCTTTGGGTAACAATACCAAAAAAGTCGACGTAACTATTGCTGACATTACCGGAAAAATAATTTACACTAACATAGCAACAGATACACAAAAGGTAGAAGTGAACACAAAAGATTTTGCTGAAGGAATTTATGTTGTACAAATTCAAATAGCAGATTTTAAAGCAACGAAAAAACTTATCGTTGCAAAATAAAGTACGCGAATATATGAACGGAATATCTTCGTGTGAGTAGTCGGGTATTCGCATAAGATAAGATTAAAAGAAATTTTAAAAAGAAGGGCTTTGTTCGCTAATCAAACAGCGGTGCTTCTAACAAACAGTTGTGGTAATACGAACAGTGGTGCATCTAATCCCTTCTTTTAAAAACTTATTTTATCCCTTCTTCGTTATGTGCAACCAATGGCGGTATCGGAACTTCAAACAATTGGAATTCTAATGAGCTTTTCTTCCGTGCGAGGTCAAACTGTTGTGAATTGAACAACTATATTTGATACAAAGATGATATATTTCAAGAAAGTAAATCTTAATGGCGCAGACCGGCAGAGAATTGAAACAGCAATTCGGCAATTTGCAGTTAAGCGAAATACTTCTCTTGACTTTCAATCATCGGCTACATGCATCAGACAGGAGAAATATTTTCTTGGACTTGAAAGCGAAAGTAATTTAACGCTTACTCGTATCAGGACACCATTTGAAAGATTGTTGCCAAAACTTATCCTTCAGTTTTCTAAAGAGGATTTTAATAAGTACAAAGTCCGATTTAGTTTTGTTTCAATTTTTGTTGCCTTTCTTTTATCCGTTGGGGTTTTATTGCAATTGATTTATTCAATTAAAAATTCACAACTTTCAAGCAACCTATGGCAGATATTATTTTTTGCTTTAATCTTTATAGCTTTGACTTGGTTTGAAATTAAATTAACTACTGATAAAATCAATAAAGCAATTGAGAAGGCAGCGCAAAATTGAAACCGGTGACATCGCCTTGAACAAACTTGGTTCGGACTTCAAACAGTATCGCTTCGTATGAACAGCTTGGTATGCGCATTACACAAAGATTAAAAGAAATAAAATAAAGTAGGGCTTTGATAAGTAAACAAAAAGTTTAGATTCTAATAAATAGTACAGGTAAACGAATCCCGCTCGAACGGGATACTTTTAACCCTTCTGTTTTTACTTCTTTAATCCCTTATTCGCTATCATCCCTTATAACCCGCCAAATAAAAAGCCGCTCCAACTTCAAAATTTAAAACAATGAAAAAATATCTACTACTAATTCTGATGATGTTGTTTTCAGTGGCATCCTTTTCTCAATCATCCTCCTTTTATACACTTGATTTTGAAGATACGGCTGCACTACATCATCTGAGAATTGATACTGTTTCTAATCTCAATAACATTTGGCAGGTTGGTGCTCCTCAAAAACCAATTTTCACAAATGCTTACTCAAATCCGAATGTTATTGTAACAGATACCATCAATCCATATCCAATAAACGACACTTCATCTTTTACAATTGTAAACGTTGCAGGTGACGGCTTTACATATCCTCATACAGCTTCTTTGATTGGAGAATACTCTGTTAACTCTGATACTTTGACTGACTTTGGCACGATAGAATTTTCACCAGACAATGGAACATCCTGGTATGATATTATCAATGATACATTTATTACGAATCATATCAATTTACAGCAGCATTGGATTTCATTGACAGGTAATTCAAATGGATGGCAGCAATTTTATGTAAACCTTGCTCCATTAGGACCCTTATTCAATATTCAGCTTGGCGACACAGTTCTATGGCGATTCACATTTATCAGCGACAGTATTCAAACAAATAAGGACGGGTTAATGTTTGACAATTTATATTTTGAGGATTACGTTGAAGGCATACCGGAAATACAAAATGACAACTTGATTTCAATTTCTCCAAATCCGACATCGAATGAATTAAGAATTTACAAATCAAATGTCAGCGACAGTCAGAAAGTTCAAGTTTTGAATTACAGAGGCCAAGTTCTTTACGACAACTCAAACTTTATTGGAGATATGATAGACATACGTCAATTGCCAAATGGAATTTATCTGTTGAAATATGCTGCCACGAAATATTTTTCTGTCAAAAAGTTTGTAGTACAACATTGAACGACTCCAATTCTTGTGAACAGAAAAACGGCTGATCACAATTAAATTGATAGAAATAAAATAAAAAAGGGGTTTGTTCGATAAATCAAATACTTGAGATTCTAAGAAAAAAGCAATGCGCTAATGAATGCGCCACGGCGGATGCTTCTAATCCCCTCTTCTTTGATCATAATTTTACAGCCACCTAAAATTAAACAAGCATATGATTACAATTGACAACTATTTAGACAGCCATTATATACACCGAAGCAATTGGCTAAGAGCCGCTGTTTTGGGAGCAAACGATGGTATAATTTCTATTTCCAGTCTTGCAATAGGTGTTGCTGCTGCAAGTTCGACAAGAGAACCAATTGTTTTAGCAACAGTCGCAGGACTTGTTGCAGGTGCTTTATCAATGGCAGCCGGAGAATATGTTTCTGTAAGTTCTCAAACTGACACAGAAAAAGCAGATATAATAAGAGAGAGCCGTGAACTTAAGGAAATGCCGGAAGAAGAGTTGAACATATTGGCTAAAATCTATGAGAAGAGAGGTCTGAAAAAAGAAACAGCAATCCAAGTAGCCATTGAATTGACCGAAAAGGATGCTTTGGGAACACACATCCGGGACGAATTAGGTATAAACGAGATTAGTCAGGCGAATCCGATACAAGCAGCACTTGCATCGGGATCTTCATTTACAGTTGGAGGTGTATTGCCTCTTTTGGTTGTACTTTTTACACCGATAAAAGGTATGGAGTATTGGCTCTATAGTTTCACGATAATTTTTCTAATTATTTTAGGAACAATTTCGGCAAAGACTGGTGGCTCAAGTGTGAAAAAGGCTATTATCCGCATTACTATTTGGGGTACAATTGCAATGGGCTTGTCCGCATTGGCGGGTTATATTTTTGGTGTTAAGGTATAGCGCACCTCTATTAAGCACATCCGCTTGCTGTTAATTTAGTTCACAATTTCAATCAATACTTCATCCTCTACCATTGAACTGCAATGCATACTTTAAACGGAATTTAAAATAAAGCGAAACTTAAAATAACAATTCAAGAACACCATTTTCATATATTTCACATGAACGTAAAAGGACAAATCAAGGAGTATATTACCGCTCAGCCTGAATCTAAACAAAGTGACATGCAAGCCTTGCACAGCATCATTCAGAAATTAATGCCGGCATGTAAATTATGGTTCCTCGATGGTAAAAATTCTGAAAATAAAGTGGTTTCTAATCCGAACATAGGATATGGATCCTACACCATAAAATATGCTGATGGAAAAACCAGAGAGTTTTATCAAATTGGTTTGAGTGCTAACACAACCGGAATTTCTGTCTATATAATGGGTATCAATGATAAGACATATTTAACCAAAACGTATGGGGAAAAAATAGGCAAGGCGAGCGTGACCGGGTATTGCATTAAGTTCAAAACGCTGAAAGATATAAACATTGAAATACTTGAAGCGGCAATACGTTTTGGTTTTGAGGCTACGAGCTAAGCAAAAGCGACAGGAGGTATTAACTTGTAGTGGTGTGGTAAATAATAACGGTGCTTCTGTGAGTTCATCCATGGGATGTCCTTCCCCCGTTCAATTTTCAATACCATAATCCTTGCTGCTTTCTTCTTCCTGATTGACGGATTTGCAAATGACTCTAAAGAAAGTTGTTTTTAAAATAAATGGTATACCAAATCAAACAGTACATATGAAATAACTCAGAGTCAGTGCAATCATCATGATATATCAAGAAAATCAGAAGAATGACAGAAGAAACAAGAAAGATATCCTTGGACAAGTTTTATGGTTTGCAATGTTTGCGACACCCTTGCTGACAATTCCTTTGACATGGAAGTTTCTCCGAGTACTTAAAATTTACAGATTAATGTTCGGACTTCTACTTGCAGCTTTCCTTTCGTTTTTCCTTTACTTCATCAGTTTAGGCATCATTTTCAGAGACGGTATGGGGCCAGGCTGATTCAAAATAATTCAACAGAAACAATGTTTATCTCAACCCTGCTTTTAATTCCCTGGATTGTTTACGGGTTCAAACACGACGACAAGTCCT
>JADKJG010000014.1 GCA_016722375.1 Bacteroidota bacterium
CATCGTTGCTCCAGATGGTAATACTAAAGCAAACTTGATGTCACCACCGGAACTGGCCGTAAATCTCAACACAAAACTCACGTCCCATGTTTCGTTGGCACCAATCGCAAATTGAAGGTGGTTATCATCTTGCAAACTGGTGGAACTCGTTACGGATTCATCAGCAGTCTTTCGGGCAAACTTGGTGGTGCCATTCAAAGACCAAGACAATAGACCGGAGCCATTGGTTCTTAATGAGGCATTGGCTGTGCCATCGGTAGAAGGCAACGTATAAGTAGTAGAGCCTGCCGCTGCCGCAGGAGCAAAGCCTACATAGCCTGATGAGGAGCCACTTAATCGCAGAGCGCCTTTCACGTCTAAGGCGCTGCCGGGGCTCGTAGTTCCTACACCCACATTGCCACCATTATTATAGATATTGCTGCTGTTTACTACCCATGAACTACCGTTCCAGTAAGGAGTATTTCCGGCAGAAGAACCGGAAGGGAAAGTCCCATCAGCACCGGTTGGTCCTGTATAGCCTTGTATTCCGGTTAAATTGACAGACCATGAAGAATAGGTGCCGCTTCCTGTTTTTGAGGTAACGCCTACGGTCATTGATCCAGTTACAGCGTTATAGGCAGAGACAGGTCCGGTCATAAAAGTAGAGGTGCTATTGGTCATGCTCACAATTTGTCCGATGGTGTATGCCAGACCGGTTCCCACCGTAAATGTTTTATTACCAGTGGCGACAGACATGCTGGTGGTCGAGGTCGTAGCGTATTGATCCCCATTGGTACCCGTAGCACCGGTTGCCCCGGCTACACCATCTGCGCCTGCTGGCCCGGCGGCGCCGACATCTCCCGCAATTCCAATATTCCAAGAAGCTAAAGTTCCGCTTCCTACCACCCTATCTACCGATACGGTTATAGACGTTCCCGAATAGGAAGTGACTACTCCTTCCATATATTTAGTAGTGGGTGCTGCGGTATTGGAAATCCTGACTCGTTCATTTTGAAATGCGAGCCCTGATTGCGTAGTGAAAGTTTTGCTGCCGGTTCCTATTGAAACACTGGAAGAGGAAGATGCAAGATAGCCCGCACCGGCTGTGCCCGTGGCTCCTGTAGCTCCGGTAGTACCGGTTGCTCCTACAGAACCATTAGTACCATTAGCTCCGTCAGCTCCGGTAGGTCCTTGAATCCCATTCAGATTCACTGACCAAGATGAATAGGTCCCGCTTCCCAATTTTGAAGTAACACTTACACTCATCGTTCCATTCACTGAATTGTAAGTGGTAACCGATCCGGTCATAGAGGTCGTTGAGCTATAGGACATCGTTACGATTTGTCCCATAGTATATGCCAGCCCTGTCGCTACTGTAAAGTTCTTTGTACCAGTCGCTACTGACATACTGGTGCTGGAGGTAGTGGCATACTGATCGCCGTTAGCACCCGTTGCACCGGTAGCTCCTGTTGCACCATCGGCTCCATTGCTTCCAGCAACTCCGGTAGGTCCCGTTGCTCCTGTGGCACCTTTGGCGCCATTGGTTCCGGCAGCTCCTGTAGCTCCGGTGACACCTGCTGCGCCTGGGATTCCTGCAATACCCATTGCTCCCGTGGCACCCGTAGGACCAGCCACTAAAGTTTTCCAAGTTAAATTACCACTTCCATCATTTCTTAAAAATGAATTGACTGCACCTTGATCGGTGGGGAAGCTAGTAGTTACGTTGTTTATCTTCGTGATGTTTCCAGAGGGGCTGATGGAGGCGAGTACGGTGCCGGATGAATTTTTCCATTCCTGCAAATTTGCGGTTTGAGTAGAATTTCCTTGAATAATCAGACCGGTGGCATCTGTTGTGTTTAGAAACCGTGTATTATAACTGGAATTTGTTCCGCTCATAAAAGTCATAGGGGTAGTGGTTAATCTTCCGCCTACGATGTCAATACCGTGCCAGGCACCCATCTGTAGGTTTCTGCTGCCGCCGCCTTGCCAAAAAATATCTCCGCCGTCTGATCCAATCTGGAAATCACCGGTTCCGGCGGAATTAAGGAAAGAGAGTTTTGCAATATTCGTCGTGCTGCCATGAGCATCAATG
Source organism: Bacteroidota bacterium (assembly GCA_016722375.1). Lineage (NCBI taxonomy): Bacteria > Pseudomonadati > Bacteroidota > Bacteroidota bacterium. The sequence goes on from JADKJG010000014.1 coordinate 2,072, forward strand.
GTCAAGACACTTGGGGCATTGGTTGATGAAATATTGACGTTCCCGTTAACATCCAAACGATAATTGGGTGAAGGATTATTAATCCCTACGTTGCCCCCGTTATTATAGATATTAGAAGAGTTAAGTACCCAAGAGGAACCATTCCAGAAAGGTGTATTTCCGGCTGCCGATCCGGCTGACAATAATCCGGTAGCTCCGGTCGCACCTGTAACACCTGTTGCGCCGGTAGCACCCGTTGTGCCATTCGCTCCGGTAGTTCCTGTGGCTCCGGTAGCGCCCTTCACGCCTGCAGCCCCTGCTGCACCCGTAGCTCCTGTGGTTCCATTCGTTCCTGCGGCACCTGTTGGGCCTACACTTCCAGCCACTCCCGTAGCGCCTGTAACTCCGGTAGTACCATTTATTCCTGCAGCACCTGTTGGGCCAACACTTCCGGCAGCACCCGTAGCACCGGTGGCTCCGGTAGCGCCCTTTGCTCCTCCTATTCCCGTTGCCCCTGTTGCTCCAGTAGCTCCATTTGTTCCCGCAGCACCTGTTGGGCCGACACTTCCGGCTGCTCCAGTAGCGCCAGTAGCACCTGTTGCCCCGTTCACTCCATTACTTCCATCCGCACCTGCTGCTCCTGTAGCACCTTTGGCGCCTTTGGCTCCCGCAGCACCGGTAGCTCCGTTACTACCGTTTGCCCCATTAGCACCCGTGGCCCCTGCCGCACCGGCGACTCCGGATAGTCCTTGCGGTCCGGTAGGACCTGTAACACCTCCGCCGCCACCTAAAGTGATGCCGCCCATTCCCTTAATTATATTGGTTACGTTATTGATTGCAGGCATATTCAGCCAATTCAAACCGTCGTGGAAATACAACATCCCCGAATCGGTATCAAATACCATCAACCCTTTGGTGGGGTTACTAATAGCCACTCGTTGTGATTTAGTCATCCTTGGCAGCATTAAAGCTTTGGTGGTCGAACTTAAATCGAGGATAGCATTGGTATCCGGTGTGGAAGTGCCGATGCCGGCCGCCCCCTGAATAATTAGTCCATTGGAAGGAGCAACCTGAGTAGAAAAAGCGTTTCCGATGCTTAGGCCTCCCTTAACAGAGAGTTTACTGGCGGGGTTCGGCTCGCCAATACCTACATTCTGTGCATAGTTTACTTGAAAAATGCACAATAACAACAGTGTTGTAACTAAAATCCTGGTTCTCATAGTCAATTTATTTCGGCTCTTAAAATCAGGGACAAAAATTTCCCATACTGTCTTTTACGTTGTGCGATACAAATAGGTTCAGTATTGCCAATAGAAATTTTACAAACCTCACTTTGTGTATATAGCCAGCCGGTATCTCGAATAATGGCACCAAAAGCCAATTCATATTGATAGTCGCGATAAATCTATTTTATAGAGTACGAGTGTCTCTATTAATAAGGAGGTGGTGTTCGGAATGGAAGTAAGAAGCCGAAGCCAGTAGCCTACCTAGTTCAAAGTTTTAGGTTATCCCCAAAACACAGATTTAGCGAATCAGCACACATCGTGAGCGAATCAGTGCTTATCTTCTCGTAATCAGCACACATCTTGACAAGAAGTGTGCTGATCTTGTGAAGATGTGTACAGCTTTAGGGAAGAAGTGTGCTGATTTAGGGAAGAAGTGTGCAGCTTTAGACAAGAAGTGTGCTGATTCGCACGCAATCAGCACCGATTCGCACGCAATGTGTGCTGATTCGCTCACGATGTGCGCTGATTCGCTGAAAAGCCTGTTCTGTCTGGTCAATTTGGCAGGAAGACGCGATTCTGTTCACGAAACAAAGTCAGGGTTGTAATTTATGGATTCACGAAAACCCTTTCGGAAGCTACCCAGTTTTTATGTTCGGCGGTGTAGTAGAGATAAGCATTGGAAGCCGGGGCCTCATATTCTCCGGGAATCTCAGCCTTCAGGTCGAGGTTGATTTGCTTTTTGGCATTGGGTGCCAGGGCGCGGAAATAGCAGGCGATGTTGTTGCCGATGATTTCGTAAAAATCAATGAAGCCTTTTTCCTGCAGTTCCTTCAGTTGCCAAGGTTGTGCCGAAAATCCGGCGGGGATGCCAATCATAGCCATCGTCATGGGCTGACCGGTTCCGGTTTTGTTGGTTAGCGTAGCAGAGAGGCGAAGCGTCTCGCCCACCTTCACTTGTTTGGCAGCGAACTGTGTTTCGAGCGTAACCACACATTCCTTAGAACTGGCGGGCAAGGTGGTGCTATAAGTGATGTTCACGGCATAAGGCAGGGCTTGCTTGCAGTCTTTGAATTTCACTTCCACTTTCTGTTTTCCCGATTGGATAAATTTCTCCAGACCGGTGATTTCAATATTCCCTTTTTGTCCTTTGGCATATCCTTTTGAAGCTACCGATGTGCCGTTTACCCATATTTCGACTGTCCCTGATTCATCAGTCCGTTTGCTAAACTCGGCATACTTCGTCAATGCCTTTAACGCAAGAATGGTAGCCTGTGGAGAGCCAAAACCTCCAAAACCACTGCGGGAACCAATCAGATATTTTATGCCGCCGGTGATCGCTGCGTTATTGGGGTTTTGTGATTTCATCAGGGCGAGCAAACTGAGCGAGGTGGTTTCTACATGCAGACTCAGTCCCGTACTGCGCGTGATAGAATGTTTTGCACCGGTCCAGAAACCGGCATCGCTGCGTGTTTTAATCAGGCGAGTGAGCATCTCTTCCCCCCGTTCCTTATCTCCGAAATTGAAAAGTGCATTGGCACAAAGCGCTATGATGTAGGGGTCGTTAGTTTTCTTGGCACTCTTCACCACAGCATCCAATTCCTTCTCAATATTTTTGTAACCGGCTTCACTCAATGCGTAAACGATATAGGCATTTGTCACATCTTCATCTGCTGCTCCGAAAGAATCCAGTGCTTGAGGATTTTTAATGAAGCCCCCGTTGCCATCGCGTTTATCGAGCAAGAGTTTGGCTGTACGCTCAAGCATTTTTTCATCCACGCCCCCATAAACCTTTTTCATATCGGTGAACTCCATCAGCCCATAAGCAGTAAGTGCTTCATGAGCCGGTGCAGCGCCAAACCATTCATAACCGTTTTCTTTGGTCTCATAAGCAATGAGTTTCTTGTAGCCTTCGTCAAGCCACTTGTTGGCTTTGGCTTCTAATTTAGGGTCGTTCACTTCCATCGCTTTTAGATAGTTCAGTACCATGATATTTGGATAGGTAGAAGAAGAAGCCTGTTCAAAACATCCATGCGGCTCGCGGAGAATAGATTCCACCCCGTCCATCAACTCGCTCATGATGTTGGGATAAGCGGTGAATGTAGCTTTCAAAGAACCGGGCACCACATTTTGTGGGTGGATGGAAAAATCTTTTTGTAAATCCTGTCCGCTCAAAGAAATATTGGCGGGAAATCCTTTTGCAATCACTTTAATGTTTCGGGTGATGGCATCATTGAAAGAGGAAGTGGTGAATTTGATTTCCAATTTTCCTTCACCAATCTCATTCGTGGCTGTACCATCGAGGTAGATCACTTTCGATTGACCGGAAGTCAATATCACTTCGCTTTGTTTGGAAGTCACTTGCAATTGCTTAGGTGCTGAAATAATCATCCTACCGTTAATGGTAGAAGATGTATTGTTTTTGAGAAACACCGGTATCATCATCTTATCACCACTTACCACTTCCACAGGAATCTTAACATCCATCGTGAAAGGCAAGTTGGTGGAGAAATTAAACTCGGTTCTTCCTATGGAACCATCATCGCCAAATCCTTCAATAGTGGTTTTAAAAGAAGAGATGAGATCATTCGTTATAAATTCAACTTGTGCACGACCGTTACGATCAGTTTCTACGTTGCCATTCCAGTAAACGGTAGTAGCGAAATCATTTCTTGTGGTGTCCTGCGGAGAATATTTCTTTTTAGGAAATTCTTTGGCGCGATAGAATAACTCCTGCGTTTTTTCAGCGTTTTTATCGAAGGCTTTCAAATCATTTAGTCTTACATCATCAACCGCAACATGAATTTCATCGGCGAGGACATCTTCGTTTTTATTGACTGGGATTTCATTACCAAGGTCTGGTGCAACATCTTTTCCCAAAGGTTGTTTAAACATTTGAGCCTCCGCCGGTTGCCCTTCGTTTGCTGCAAACATGCGTTCCTCCATCGCCCCACCTACAGCCATAGGCATCACATCAAAACCTCTGTTTTTAAATACCCGATGATTATCATAAAGATAGTAGCTCAGGTTGGTGCTGTATTCAAGAATCTCCTGAACCTGCGTGGGGTGCTCGTTGGCAGAAATTTCAAGTTGCTTGTCTGTCGAAATATCAATCTTGTTGAAAGAGAATTTACCCTCCTTATCTGTCGTAGTGCTTCGGCCACTTTCTTTAAACTTCAATTGAACACCGGATAAAGGTTTGCCGGAGTTCCCGTCATACACGATTCCGGCAAGTGTTGCTTTCTCACCCTGAAATTTGATGACCGGAAATTCCTGTCGGATGATTTGCTTCCACGTATATCTTCTCCATCCGCTGGTCATCAACAGCAAGTCGAGTGCTCGATCAGCTTTGGGTTCTTTAGAGTTGAAATAGAAATGAGGCTCCTCTACTTTTTCTTTCAGATCCGGTTCCAGTAAAATTTTGGAGAGAATCGTCCCCTGTTTATCATCGGCAAAACTGAGCAGGTTGTCGTCCACTACTGAAAGAGAGAAATTGCCGGGAACGGGTAATCCTTTTTCATCCGTCACCTTAATATTCATCAACACCTTTTCGCGCGGCTTGTATTGTTCTTTTGCTGTAGTTACTGATATGTTTAGTTGCTTGTCTTTGTTGACGAAGACTAGACGTTCGCAACGCTCAATACCTTCTTTGTCCAATAAGGTGATTTGCGAAATACCAATAGGAAATTTATCAGTGTTGATGGTCAGAGTGTTTTCTCCTTTCGCGGCGCTGAATCCCTGGGCATAATATATTTTGCCTCGTGTTTGAGCAATCAATGATAGCTCCTCTGCTCTCCACGAATTCACTGAAAGGGATAGCGACTTTCCACTCTGTTCACCGACATGCAAAACATATCCCACTTTAGATGCTTCGGGCAACACAAACTCTTCGAGTATTCCCTCCGGTTTCACTATGCGTGCTCTATAATGTTCCTTTTCTTTCGGCGATAAATCAAAAGAGCCCATACCAAAATGATAGCTGTTGAACCGAGTGACGAAAGCACCTTGGGCATCTACAATAATTCCTCTACGTCTGCCGGTTTGCCAAATTCATTTAGAGCGCGAAAAGCAATTCGAGCTTTGATATTCGATACCATATCTCCGCCTTCAGGAAAAAACTCCATCTTGATTTGATTCAAAACTATGGGGATGCTGCGTGAAATAGATTCGGTGCTTCCTTCAAAATCAATCAGGGCATTGATGATTCCATCGGGTGAATCCAAATCTTTCGGCAAAGTGAATTTAAGATTCGCCTTGCCCAGAGCATCGGTGGTCACAGTGCCTTCCGTAATATCTTTCCCTGCCACAGAGGTGATAAATTTAACGGCAGTGGATGCCAGTGCTTTATTTTCGTTGGTGTTCAATTCCAGATTTGCTACCACCACATCTCCCTTTCCATAAGCCTTCTTCTCAAAATCCAATTTCATTTTCAGGCGGGGCATCACCACATTTTGAACCGTGATGTCTTTCTCAAATTGGAAACTGGAGTCTTCATTCTTCTGCCATTCTGTATAGGCTTTGATTTTATAAATGCCTCCGGGATGTGCGCTTAAATCAAAATCTCCTTTGGCTATGCCATTTATAGCTACTAATTTCAGGTGTTTTTCCGTAGAACCCTTTGGCGTGATAAATTCTACGTGGACTACATCAGAACTGCCGGAAGGTTTTAATGTTTCCCCTGCCCGCACATAAGCCGTGAACCAAATAGTTTCACCCGGTTTATAAAATGATTTATCTGTTTGCAGATAGACTCGGTCTTCGCTGGCCTTTTCATAAAAATTTCGGAACTTCTCTTTCAGTTGTTTTACGAAAGCGGTCTCGGTAGTCAATGCCGGATTGCCGATGGCTAATGCCGCTACAAAAACACTGAGAAAAAACATAATCAGGACGATGGAGAATATTGGTGATTGTTTTTTCATGGCTTAAAATTTATTCGTTGAAGTAGAGATGTGCGATGGCCGGAGATTTCACAAAACAAATGGAAAAATATTTGTTAAAGGAAGATAATAGCCGGTTAGCGCGATATGAATGATGGTCTTGGCTTGGTATTTGTACGAAGTTCTATTAGTCGGCTTTTAAGAAGCTGAAGAACAAAGTGTTTTGTGCAAATAAATTAGGAAGTCGGAATTAAAAAAAATTGTAGTTTTATATCAGGATTAAAATTATTTGTTCACCCAAAAATCAATTCTATGAAAGCGATAGTAGGTTCTTATAAGTCACGTGAAGATGCAGAAAAATCTCATGCCACGTTGTTAGATCATGGCTTTATTCCAATGGAAGTAACCTTGATTAATAAAGACGAATTGCTGCATAATCATATTAGCGTGAGACCTCATAATACTATGGGGCGCGTAGAAATAGTTATTGGCTTTGTTGGGGGCATGTGTCTTGGTGTTTTGATTGGGCTGGGTGTATTTGACTTTGCACCATTGCATCTGCTTTACGGAAAGGGATTATTGCCGGGCGCTATCGCGGGAAGTATTGTTGGTTTATGGATTGGCGGGGTAGTGGGCTTTATTTCTTCTGTGGTTGGGAACAAAATGCTTTCATCTAAATATGAGAAAGATTTGAACGAAGGTAAATTTCTGGTATTGGTGGCTGGCACCAGAGGTAAAATCCAAAAGGCACATGAAATTATCCAGACTCCTGATATTGAACTGGAGTTGGATTAAATGGAATAGGAGACCCCTATATATCGGGGGTGGCGGACTGTGTGGTTGCCCTATTTTATACACGGTACAGTACCTGCCTTGTTAAAAAGATATAGAAATGGCACATTATATTTCTATTTTAGTGTGATAAAAGACGGTATTTGTCATTGCTAAAAGCAGAGTCATATAAAGAATTGGCGGATGAAGAATTGATTCACCGCTATCGCAACTCGCACCAAACAGCCTATGTTGGGGAGTTGTACCAGCGTTATACGCATTTAGTCTTTGGTGTGTGCATCAAATACTATAAGAATGTGGCCGACGCTGAAGATGCCACGATGCAAATTTTTGAACATCTTATTAAGGAGCTAAAAAAACACGACATCCAATCTTTTAAACCTTGGCTGCATGTGGTAGTGAAGAACCACTGCATGATGAGGTTTCGCAAGGAGGCCAGCGAAGGGAAAAAACAAGGACAATGGGAAAAAGATACCCAAGGTGTTGTGGAATCTGGAGATACTGAGCATCTAAATGAGGTGGAGGATAAAGAGTTCATCTTGAAGCATTTGCATGATGGCATTGAAGAACTAAAGGAAGAGCAGCGGACTTGTATTGAGCTATTCTATATGAAGAACTGCAGCTATTCCGAAATAACGGCCATCACGGGATATAATACCAAGGAAGTGAAGAGTCATATACAGAACGGCAAGCGAAACCTGAAAAACATTATCAATAAAAAAAATGACCGCCAACAAAAAGGATAAAATCATTCTTGTGGACAAAGGCGTTTTGACCGAAGATGCTTTGTTGGCCTATTTGCACAATGTGCTTTCTGCCGAAGAGAGATTGGAAGTCGAAAAAATATTGCAGGACGATGTCTTTGCCAGAGAGGCGATGGACGGAATGTTGGCGGCTACAAGCAAAACCGAGGCCAGCTCTGCTCTATTATCCATTAATCAAAAAATCAGAAATAGAGTTGAAGGAAAACATAAAGGTGCCAAGCTGATTCAACTGCATTGGACGAACTTTGCTTGGGCTGCTGCAATTTTTGGTTTGATTTTTTGCCTCGGATATATATTGGTCCTCTATTATGATAATCGCCCCGATAGTATAGCGATGAAACAAAGCTCGACAGAACAAGAGCTTATCTCTGCACCGGTTGAGGTAGCAACCAAAGATACTGCAACCGTTGCGCAGGAACAGGAATCGAAAGCTCCGGCAGAAGTGAGTGCTCCAGAAGCGGTGGCAACTAAACTTCCGAATAGCGAAGCACAAGGGGCTGCCTCCAGTAAAAACAGCTCGACTGCTGAAAAGGTAGAGCCGCCCACCAAAGTGCTGCCCCTGCTGCCTCTCCAAGGCAATCAGGCACGAGAGGGCTTGGCGAAAGAGAAACAGGTAACGGCATCAGACGATAAATTTAAGACGGAGAACGGTGGAGGAGCCAATAGCATGGCATTGAGCAAGAGTGTGGAAGATCGTGCCGGAGAAAATGAAAGCCTGAATCAGGTGACGGTGGAGTCGGCGATGAAGAGTTTTAATTCCGGTGATTATAAAACCGCCTCTGCACAGTTTGACATCCTGCTCAAACAACAAGCCAACCAGCCGGATGCTTTATACTTCGGCGGGATCAGTGACTACATCAACGGAGATATAAAAAAGAGCGAAAAGAGCTTTGATGTCCTGCTAAAAGACGGCACCCGTTTCTCCGAAGGCTCGAAATGGTACAAGGCCAATATCCTGCTAAAGAAAGGCAAGAAAGACGAAGCCAAAAAACTTCTTCAGGACTTGTCTGTCACCGGTGGCTCTTATAAAGAAAGAGCCAGTAAGAAACTGGGGGAGCTAGAATAAACCGTCCATTCTTTTTTTATGGAGGCTACACTTGCCTCTACGTCTTCTATTATTTTGCATGTTTCTGCGGCGATCTTCCCTGTTTCTGTTGCAGACCAGACTGTTTCTCTCACACACTTAACTATTTCTAAAGCGGGGGAACACCGGTGGAACGTTTTAATTAGATGCTGTGATTAAGATAGCCGCTGATTTGATTAAAACATCGAAAGGTATGATTAAGATAGCGGATGGTATGATTAAGACAACAACCCCTTTGATCAAGATAGCGGAAGATATGATTAAGAATGCCGCGCTTATGATTAAGAAAGCGGCTGCCTTGATTAATATAGCGAATGACTTAATCAATATAGCGGCTACTATGATTAAGAATGCCGAAGATGTGATTGATTTAGCGGCTTCTTTAATCAATAATCCGGGGAAATTGATTAAGAATCGGGGGATTATTATTGATATTCGGGGGATTATGATTGATAATCCGGGGATTATTGTTGATAATCGTTTATGGCGAAGGTGTTTATGAGTATAGCGCCCAAATTAAATTATTTTATTACGTGAAACAGGTGATTATTGCCCTTGATGGTGTTTTGTTTGGCAAAATAATTTTTAGAGCAACCCCGCCCGTCCGGCCATGCGGGCATCACCATCATGTTTTTGAAAGCCGAGTATATAATTAGAGGATGAATTGTAAACACCACCCACAATTTTTTACCTTCTGGCTGGCAGAAGTTACGCTTCGCTAAACTTGCGCCAGCATGGAAAAGCCTGAAATGCCCCTGTGCACCATCCATGACTCCATTGCCTGCCCGGTGGGCCAAGAGGGTTATGTAGCATTGGTAATCAAAGAGGAAATGATACGGCTTACAGGGATGTCACCCTCGCTCAAACCAGAGTTTTGGTGTCCGTCGAACATCAGCTTCAATGGCTGAATCACCATTGCTTCTGAAAAACCAAAAAAGGATTTTTTTGTAGCCGCACCGACCAGAATAATAACTTTGAAACGAAACAAATTAAATAGGAGCATAGAAAATGTTTGAACAGACCTTCAAAAACATAGACGACATACTGCACAAAGATGCCGGTTGTGGCAGTGAACTGGACTATGTAGAGCAGACTTCTTGGGTCTTGTTCCTCAAATATCTGGACGACTTGGAAAAGGACAAAGCCACCGCAGCAGAGCTAACAGGAAAAGACTACACCAATATCATTGCTAAAGAATATCAATGGAATGTATGGGCTGCACCCAAAGACAAGGAAGGCAAACTCGACCACCACAAAGCACTCGGAGGGGATGATTTGTTACTGTTTGTGGATAGCAAACTCTTTCCCTACCTCAAAAAATTTAAAGCCGATGCCGAAAGCGCCGACACCATTGAATATAAAATCGGGGAGATTTTCAGCGAACTGAAAAACCGCATACAAAGCGGCTACAATCTGCGGGAGGTCATTAACCGCATTGACGAACTGCGTTTCAGAACCCATGCCGAAAAGCACGAAATGAGCCACCTCTATGAGGACAAGATTAAAAACATGGGCAATGCCGGGCGCAACGGTGGAGAATATTACACCCCTCGCCCGCTGATTAAAACCATTATAAAAGTAGTGGCACCCGAAATAGGGCAGACCATTTATGATGGTGCCGTGGGCTTCTTGTGCGAAGCCTTTGATTATTTAATGCACAGCAAAGACCTCCCCCCGACCTCCGAAGGTGAGGGAGGAACAGCCAAAACCAAAAGCGGCCTGACCACTAAAGATGTAGCCACCTTACAGAAAAAAACTTTTTACGGCAAAGAGAAAAAATCATTGGCCTATATCATTGGCACCATGAATATGATTTTGCACGGAGTGGAAGCACCTAACATTGTGCATACCAACACCCTTGCCGAAAACCTTGCCGACATACAGGAAAAAGACCGCTATGATATTGTGTTGGCCAATCCACCTTTTGGCGGAAAAGAAAGAGCCGAAGTGCAGCAAAACTTCCCGATAAAGACGGGCGAAACCGCCTCTTTGTTTTTGCAGCACTTCATCAAGATTATGAAAGCAGGCGGCAAAGCAGGAGTGGTGATTAAGAACACTTTTTTGAGCAATACCGACAATGCCTCGGTGGCCCTGCGCAAGCAATTGCTCGATAGCTGCAACCTGCATACCGTGTTAGATTTGCCGGGAGGCACCTTTACCGGTGCCGGTGTAAAAACCGTGGTCTTGTTTTTTGAAAAAGGAAGCCCCACCAAAAAGGTTTGGTATTACCAACTGAACTTGGATAGAAACCTTGGCAAAACAAATCCGCTGAACGAAAACGATTTGGCAGACTTTGTTGCCTTGCAGAAAACAAAGGGCGAAAGCGAAAACTCCTGGACATTGGATGTAAGCGATATTAGTAAGGGCGTATCGCATACGCCCAGTGTATATGACCTCAGCGCCAAAAACCCCAACAAAAAAGAAGAAGCCGCCCTGCGCCAACCGCAGCAAATATTAGAAGAAATGAAAGCCTTAGACGAAGAAAGTGCCGATATTCTAAACTCAATTTTGGAACTGATATGAACATTCGACAAGCTCAGTTACCGAAAGGCGACGCCCAGAGTTTACCGAAGGGTTGGGAAATAAAAAAGTTGGGGGAGCTAAGCAAAAAAAAAGATGCTATAGTTTCTGGACCATTTGGCTCTAATCTAAAGGTTTCAGATTATAAGACTAAGGTATTCCAATATTAAGGTTGCAGAATATTGGGAAAGGCTATTTTATAGATAAGGACATTAAATACATAAGTGAAGCCAAAGCTGAAGAATTAAAATATCATTCTTTTGTTGCAGGAGATATCGCCTTAGCCAAATTAGGAATACCTGTTGGTAAAACTTGTATTATCCCGAATGAATTTTCAAATGGAATAATAGTTGCAGATGTTGTTAGGATAAGACCAGATAAGAGTATAGTTGATTTTAAATTTCTTGAGTATTTTTTGAATACGGACGTGTCTGTTGCTCAATTATCTGGGAATATTTCTGGTGCAACGAGACCAAGAGTAAATTTGTCTGACGTTAGAGATATTGAATTAAATCTTCCCCCGCTCCCCGAGCAACAACGCATTGTAGCCATATTAGATGAAGCCTTTGCCGCCATAGCCAAGGCAAAAGCCAATGCTGAACAAAACCTACAAAACGCCAAAGAACTTTTTGAAGGTTATTTGCAAGGGGTGTTTGAGAAGAAGGGCGAGGGTTGGGAGGAGAAGACGATTGATAAAGTATGTTCCGAGATTTTTGCAGGTGGTGATGCCCCCAAAGATAATTATTCAGAAGAAAAAACAGAAAAGTATACAATTCCAATTTATGCAAATGCTGTAAAAAATAGAGGTTTGTATGGTTATACCGATTTTGCAAGAGTTACAAAACCATCAATAACAATAGCAGCAAGAGGAAGTGGAACTGGACATACGGAATTAAGAAGCGAAGCGTATTCACCAATAGTGCGTTTAATTGTTTTAATTCCAAATACAGAAATAGTCACTTTAGAATTTTTGAAATACAAAATAGATACATTAGATATTTTAAGAAGTGGAAGTGCAATTCCACAGCTTACAGTTCCTATGATAAAGGAATATAAAATTCCAATTCTAACTTTAGAAGCACAACAAGCCATTGTTCAAAAATTAGATGCCCTGAATGCCGAAACAAAAAAACTCGAAACCATCTACCAACAAAAAATAAATGATTTGGAAGAGTTGAAAAAGAGTGTGTTGCAAAAGGCGTTTGCCGGAGAATTAAAAAGCGTAGGGGTAGAATTGAAAACGGCGGGATAAATTGGGAGGGCGTATGCTATACGCCCCAACCACGCACCCAACGAATGAAAAAACAAAAATGCCGTTCAATCCAAACATCCACCACCGCAGGTCCATCCGATTAAAAGGATATGATTATTCGCAGGCGGGTTTATATTTCATAACGATATGTTGTGCGGATAGGGCCTGTTTGTTTGGGAAAATTGAAAATGGTGAAATGGTATTGAATGAATTTGGAAACATTGCATCAAACGAATGGATGAAAACGCCCCAATTGCGACCACAAATTGAAATGGATGTATTTATTATAATGCCCAATCACATGCACGCCATAATTGCCATTAATGATACCGGTCGGGACGCATTGCATACGCCCAATGAAAATGCGAACGACGTTGGTCGGAACGTATTGCATACGCCCAATGATGACAATACACCCGACGATAATGCAAACGATGTTGGTAGGGGCGTATTGCATACGCCCAATGATGAAAATAAACCCGATGACAATGCAAATGAAAAACAGGGCGTATGCAATATGTCGAATGACAATACAAATGAAATACAGGGCGTATGCAATACGCCCCTACGGTCGCCATCCAACACCGTTGGGGCGATTATTCGGGGATATAAATCATCGGTAACCAAACAAATAAATGCATTGGGCGGTCATGGAAATGGCGCATTGGATTCGCCCATGCCATTGTGGCAACGCAATTATCACGAACACATTATCCGAAATGAAAAATCGTATCAAACCATTGCCCAATACATTATAAACAATCCGGCAAAATGGGCGGATGATAAATTCTATAAACAATGAACGAATCAGAAACAAGGGCAGAATTGATAGACCCCAAATTAAAGGCCTGCGGATGGGGCGTGGTAGAAGGGTCTAAAATCCTTCGGGAATATCATATCACGGCGGGCAAAATACAGACCGGTGGGGTGAGAGCAAAAAAGCTGACCGCCGATTATGTATTGGTTTATAAAGGCATCAAACTGGCTGTGGTAGAAGCCAAGAGCGATGAGGTAGAAGTAGGCGAAGGGGTGGCACAAGCCAAGCAATACGCAGAGAAACTAAAATTAGAAACCACATATAGCACCAACGGAAAAGAGATTTACAGCATCTGTATGAACACCGGTGAGGAAGGTTTGGTGGCTAATTACCTAAGTCCCGACGAACTGTGGAACAAAACCTTTGCCGGGCAAAATGAGTGGAGAGAAAAGTTAGCCGATGTTCCTTATGAAGATAAAAGCGGCACCTGGCAGCTTCGCTATTATCAGGAAATAGCGGTGCGCAACACCATTGAGGCTATTGCACAGGGCAAAGACCGCATTTTGTTAACCCTTGCCACCGGTACCGGTAAAACAGCCATTGCTTTTCAAATAGCATGGAAGTTGTTTCAAACCCGTTGGAACTTAAAGCGCGATGGCAGCCGCAGGCCACGTATCTTGTTTCTGGCCGATAGAAACATTTTAGCTGATCAGGCATATAATGCCTTTTCCTCTTTTCCTGAAGATGCGCTGGTGCGGATAAAGCCCAGCGAAATAAAAAAGAAAGGAGGTGTGCCGACCAACGGCAGCATCTTCTTCACCATTTTTCAAACCTTTATGAGTGGCACCGACAAAGAGGGGAAGCCGGCTCCCTATTTTGGCGACTATGCAAAAGACTATTTTGATTTCATCATTATAGATGAGTGCCATCGCGGAGGAGCAAATGATGAAAGCAACTGGCGGGGCATTTTAGAATATTTTGCTCCTGCGGTGCAATTGGGTTTGACCGCTACACCCAAGCGCAGAGATAATGTTGACACTTATAAATATTTCGGCGAACCGGTCTATATCTATTCATTGAAAGAAGGCATCAACGATGGATTCCTCACTCCGTTTAAGGTGAAGCGCATCAAAACAACGCTCGACGATTATATCTATACCAGCGACGACCAGATTATAGAAGGTGAAATTGAAGAAGGCAAGCTGTATGAAGAGAAAGACTTTAACCGCAGCATCGAGATAGTGGAAAGAGAAACCAAGCGGGTGCAGATATATTTGAAGGAGGCCAATCAGAAAGAAAAGGCAATCATCTTTTGTGCCAATCAGGGTCATGCGGCGCTGATTCGCGATTTGGTCAATCAATACAAACAAAGCAAAGATCCAAGCTATTGTGTGCGGGTGACCGCCAATGATGGCGAAATAGGCGAGCAATTCCTGCGCGAATTTCAGGATAATGAAAAGACCATCCCGACTATCCTCACTACTTCTCAGAAACTAAGCACCGGGGTGGATGCAAGAAACATCCGCAACATTGTGTTGATGCGCCCGGTCAACTCCATGATAGAGTTTAAGCAAATTGTGGGGCGGGGAACCCGCTTGTTTGATGGCAAAGAGTTTTTCACCATCTATGATTATGTAGATGCCTATCATCACTTCGCTGACCCGGAATGGGATGGAGAACCTTTAGAACCAACTGGAGTTAATGAACCAAGAGTGCCATACGAACCCAAAGAGCCAAAGAAAGAAGGTGAAGGTGACGAGAAAGAAAGACCTAAGAAAATCAAAGTGAAACTCCGCGACGGCAAAGAGCGCGAGATACAATCTATGATTTCTACTTCGTTTTGGAGTGCAGATGGCCAACCGATTTCGGCAGAAGAATTTTTGAATAACTTGTTTGGCGAATTGCCTAAACTATTTAGAAGTGAAGATGAATTGCGGACTATTTGGAGCAATCCGATAACGCGAAAAATATTGTTGGAGAAATTGGATGAAGCAGGTTTCCCTAAAAGCGATTTGTTGGTGGTGCAGCAATTGGTCAATATGGAGAAGAGCGATTTGTTTGATGTATTAGAGTATGTTTTCAACGGGAACTATAATGCCATGACCAGAGAGCAACGTGTGGCAGCATCGCAAGCCACCATCTTTGCCATACTGAACGCCAAACAAAAAGAGTTCATCGAATTTGTATTGAGTAAGTATATAGAAACAGGAGTTGAAGAACTGGACCAAGAGAAACTACCTATTTTGCTTACGAACAAATATCAATCGTTGGAAGACGCTAAAGATATTCTGGGAGATGCAGGAAACATCAGTAGACTGTTTATAGAATTTTCAACAGCATTTGTATAAACAGAAAGCAGCGTAAGGAGAGGATAGAGAATACAGGATTCTTTCAGAATGACAAAAAATCTGGGCGGGATTCTTTACTGAATGACGAAGACGGTGCTTTCCAATTTATGCAATGTCTCTATTTACATCTTACCACATTGAATTGCAGTGTTTTAGCGTGGCGTAAGCCTTGTGTTGGTAGTATCTTTGTGACATGAAAACACAACAAAAAAATGACGTGAGCGCAATGCGTAGCGTCGGAGGGCAGTTAGCTGCCTTTATTATGTCCTTTATTGTGAAAATTGGCTTTTTGAAGCTGACGGTAGAACAGAAAATTGTGAGAGCCCGTGCGGTATTAGCCGCCATGACCGGTAATCCGAATTTCACCACACCATCTCCCACACTGGCCGATGTGACCACCGCAGTTGATGCGCTGGAACTGGCACAGCAAAACCTGCCCGGTGGCCCAGATGAAACGGAGATTCGTGACATCCGCGAGCAAGAACTGGATGTGCTGATGTCGAACCTACAGATATATGTGGAGGGCGAGGCACAGGGAAATCCAGAAATTGTTTTGAGTTCGGGAATGGAGACTCGCAATGCTCAAAGCCCTATCGGAATTCTGTTGGCTCCTGAAACGGCCATAGCTAAACAGGGTGCGGATGAAGGCTCGGTGAAGCTGAAATGGAAGTCGGTGAAGAAGAACTCAGGCTACCGTGTTGAAGGCAGCACCGATCCACTTTTAGGCTGGCCGATGGTGTATCAGGCGGAAAAGGCTTCGCTCAAGGTCTTTGATCTTGTGCCAGGCACCAAGTACTACTTTCGGGTAGCTACCTTGAGCCGCTATGGATACGAAGGCTTTAGTCCGGTAGTAACTATCCGTGTCGCCTTGCCGTAGGGTTAAACTGATACAGGTTTATAGTACGCCTCTTAGGAAAATCAGGTTTATTAAAATCCTCCCTCTACACTCCCTCCAGCGGGAGATAATTGGATGATTTTCCAAAGAGGTCTAATTTTCAGGCGCTTCCGAAAGGAGGCGCTTTTTTTTAGCTATAGCAGGTTTGGCAAATTCAGAATTTGTCAAACCTTAGCTTTTAGCAATTGCTTGCTGTCAGGATATACCCTTACAAAGGTTTCTATTTTGTCAGGCTTAACCCTTACTTATCATTTGTTTTTGTCAGGTTTAAGCCTTACATTTGACACAAATTTGTCAGGTAATACCTTTACAAGATGAACAAAAAAAATCTGCTGATACAGCAATTAAACAGGAAAATGGCTGCCTATGCTTCACTGAAGCAGGTGGCCGCACCTCCCACCGGTTGGATAAAAGCCATCCGCAATGCCCTTGGTATGTCCTTGCAACAGTTAGGGAATAAACTTTCCATCACCAAGCAAAGCGTTCAGGAAATTGAGCAACGGGAAAAAGATGGTTCCATTACTATCAAGTCGCTGAAAGAAGTGGCAAGAGTAATGGACATGCAATTGGTGTATGGTTTCGTTCCCAATGACGGTTCTCTCGATGCACTTATTGACCGAAAGGCAAAAGACCTTGCCAAACAAATTGTAATGCGAAGTTCCCAGACTATGAAACTGGAAGACCAGGAAAACTCGAACCAACGGATTGAAAATGCCATTGAGGAAAGAGCAAGCGCCATCAAAAATGAAATGCCTAAAACCTTATGGGATTAGAACTGGAATACATTGAAGGACAAACTCCCTTAGACGAAGATGAAAAAGAAGGGCTGCTTATTCCTTCCATTGCAACCCGAGGCGAACTCGATGAATTTGAACAGCAAAATATAGAACAAGCGGTTGAATGGTCTTTGAAGCGTTCATTTAAACAGCATGAAGTTTTTACTGAACCACTCATTAAAGCGGTTCACAAAAAGATGTATGGCGGCGTGTGGGGGTGGGCTGGTGCGTTCAGAAAAACAAATAAGAATATCGGAGTGGACAAGAGCCAGATTCCGCTTGAGTTAAAAAATCTGTTAGATGATTCGGTATTTTGGATCACTAACAAAGTGTATGAACCGGATGAACTAACTGTTCGCTTCAAACATCGTCTGGTAAGCATCCATTGTTTTCCAAATGGCAATGGAAGGCACAGTCGTTTAATGGCAGATATTGTCATTGAAAAAATCTTCAAACTGCCTGTTTTCACTTGGGGCGCAGGTGACCTTGTTCATTCTGGCGAAGTAAGAAAGAAATATCTCGATGGAATTAAAACAGCCGACCAAGGAGATTACAAATCACTTATTGCTTTTGCGAGGGCGTGAAAAAAATAATAAGCGGAACTGAACACCTTGCTTGAATTTAGATTCATTCAGAATGGCGAAACCCAAGTGTTTAGCTTCCCCATCCTCCCTTTTAATTCAAATAATCTCTTCAGAAAATCAGTTTTGTTTTAATGACCTCCCTCTGCACGCTCTTCAGTAGATTTGACAACTTTTTAAAAATTGTCAAATCTTATTTCACCAAAGCCCCTTGCAAGCGCATCAATTCTGTTTCAGCTACTTTGGTGTTGAAGCGGGCATTGACCAAGCGTGTTCGGGCATCTTCATAACTGTTTTGTGCTTCGCGCAGTTCGATGGCGGTGGATTGTGCAAGCCGGAAGCGCTCTAAAGCAATTTTGACATTTTCATCGGCTAACACAATATTATCTTCTTCAAGTTTTAATATTTCTTTGGTTGTTTCAAAATCTCTTAACACCTTGTAGAAATTGAGCTTGGTCTGAATTTTAGCCTTCTCTAAAGCAAATTGGCTGTTGAGTATTTGGATGCCAGCTATCTTGTATTGATGAATGGTATTTAATCCATTGAACAAAGGAACTGCCAAGGTGAATCCACCGCTTAGCCCATAGGTTTGATTGTATAAAGAAAAGCCTGCCGAACTTTGCGAACGGGTGAAGGCATAGGCCCCATTGACATTCAGGTTGGGAAGGAATTGAGCAAACACTTCCTTTTTGGAAAACCGAGCTATCTCTATATTTTTTGAAGCCGCCAACAACTGGAAATTTTTAGACTCCAGTTCGTTAGAAGAATTAAGATTTGTATCGTAGTTGATCGGGATAGAATCAGCAGTAATAAATTCTGTCTCTGCAGCACGAGCCAGAATGCGATTGAGCTCTGCTTTTTTCTGCTCAATTACTTTGTTCTGGTTCAACAAGCCGCTCTTCTGTTCATTCAAATCTACCTTGGCCTGTAGCCAATCCACCTTGGAAGAGGAGCCTACGCGAAATCGGGTTTCTGCCACTTTCACTCGCTCTTCAGAAATCTTGATGGCCTCGTTCAATGCTTTTAATTGCTGGTTGGCACTGACCACATCATAGTAGGCATTGATGGTTTGAGCAACTATAGTTTGCAAGGTGTCTTTGTAGTTCAACTCACCAATCTCTGCCAGGCGTTTCAGCTTAGATTTGGTGGCGAACATTTTAAGTCCGTCAAAAAGAGTCCAGCTAATGTTCAGAGCCGGATTGAGATTGTTGCCGCTCACATTTTTTTGATCTACCAACAAACCACTCGAAAACTTTTGATTGAGGTTGTTCAGTGAAGCGTTGTCCGTTACCGTGATATTTGCACGGGGCAACATGCCTGCGTTTCCGATGTTGTTATTTATAGAAGAGATTTCTTCTCTGTTCTTTGCAATTTGAATGTCGTAGTTATTTTTTAATGAAACTGCGATGGCTTGCTCCACTGTGAGCAGATCTTGAGCAAATACCTGACCGGTAATTAGGAGTAATAAAAGAAGGAAGCCTGACCTAATAACCATGCGACTTTTTAGTTCTGGACATATAAGAATACATAGCCGGGATGACATACAAAGTGAGAATCAGCGAAAACATGATTCCTCCAATAACCACAATGCCAAGTGGTATTCTGCTCTGTGCCCCTGAACCTAAAGCTAAGGCTATAGGAAGAGCGCCAAGCGATGTAGCGAGGCTCGTCATTAATATAGGCCGCAGACGAAGGGCTGATGCATCAATCACAGCAGATATTTTATCTTCTCCGGCTTTGCGTTTCTGGTTGGCGAATTCAACAATCAAAATACCGTTTTTGGTTACTAACCCAATCAACATGATAATGCCGATTTCGGAAAATATATTGATGGTCTGGTTAAACATCCAAAGACTGAGCAGGGCACCTGCAAGAGCCAGTGGCACTGTAAACATAATAATGAACGGATCTATAAAACTTTCAAACTGGGCAGCGAGGATGAGGAAAATGAGAATTAAAGCAAGAATAAAAGCGAAAGAAGTATTGGAGGAGCTTTCATCAAAATCGCGAGAAGGGCCTGATAGCGCGGTGCTGAAAGAGGCATCTAAAGTACTGTCTGCTATGGTGCGCATTTCTGCAATACCGTCACCGAGTGCCTGTCCGGGTGCTAAACCGGCAGATACAGTAGCTGATTTATAACGATTGTAGTGATACAGTTGTGGTGGATTGCTCTGCTCTTCAACTTTAACAAGATTGTCCAACTGTATTAACTGTCCTCTATTATTTCTGACAAAAAGAGAAGCAAGGTCAAGAGGCTTATCCCGATTGCTGCGTTCTACTTGGGCAATAACTTGATATTGCTTTCCGTTCATAATAAAATAGCCCAACCTTCCGGCACTGAAAGCTAATTGAAGAGTTCTGGAAATATCCATAACCGATACCCCCAACTCAGCCGCCTTCAAACGGTCAATGATCACTTGCAATTCGGGTTTATTGAACTTCAGATTGACATCCACCCCTTGAAACACGCTGCTTTTGTTGGCCCTATCTAAAAACAAGGGCAGTTTTTCTTTCAACTTATCTATATCGGTGGTTTGTATCACGAACTGCACCGGTAAAGAAGTTCTCGCGGCAAGACCTACCGAAATAGTTTGTTCTTGAATGGCAAATACTTTTCCCTCATTAAATTTAGAAACAGATTTGTTAAGAGCACCCACAATCTGTTGCTGTGAGCGCACTCTATCTTTCGGGTTGGTTAATGCCACCCGCATAAAAGCAATATTCACTGCACCACTTCCTGAAAAGCCGGGTGCTACGATACTCAGAAGGACTTTTTTTTCAGGAACAGAATCCATAATAAAAGCAGTCAGTTTATCTACGTACTGCGACATGTAATCATACGAGGTTCCTTCGGGTGCGGTAATGCTCATTCTGAAAAGGCTTCGGTCTTCAAGGGGTGCTAATTCTGTTTGTAGTATCTTTCCAAAAAGGACAATCAGTCCGAAACACACAGCGATAACAGGGAAAGCCATCCATCTCTTTTTCATGAATGCCTGCAAGGAACTTCTGTATGAGCGATCTACCCATTCAAAAAATGGTTCGGTCATTAGATAGAACTTTCCATGTGAAGAGTCTTTGGTTGTGAGCAGTACATTCAGTACCGGTGTGAGCGTCAGCGAAACAAATGCTGAAATCAATACGGCCCCTGCCAGCACAATACCAAATTCGCGAAAGAGACTGCCGACGAAGCCCTGTAAGAAGATAATAGGGATGAAAACCACCGCCAGCGTAATAGAGGTAGCGATGACCGCAAAAAAGATTTCGTTTGCTCCTTCCTCCGCCGCTTGGTGTTTATTCAATCCTTTTTCAAGTTTCTTAAAAATATTTTCAGTCACAACGATACCGTCATCCACCACAAGGCCAGTGGCAAGGACAATAGCCAGCAGCGTAAGAATATTAATACTGAAACCGGCGAGATACATAATGAAGAAGGCGCCAATCAGCGAAACCGGTATATCAATGAGCGGTCGAAGGGCAATCAGCCAGTTTCGGAAGAACAGATAAATGATAAGTACGACCAACAGAAATGCAATGCCGAGGGTTTCTACTACTTCTTCAATTGACCTCTTGACAAACAGAGTGGAGTCCAAAGCAATATCCACTTTGATGTCATCTGGCAAGTCTTTCTTAATATCCTCATAGCGTTTATAGAACTCCTTTGAAATTTCCAGATAATTTGAGCCGGGCTGAGGCACTAATGCCAACGCTACCATCGGTATTCCCGATTCCTTCAGAACAGACTCTTCATTCTCGGGACCCAACACTGCATATCCTATATCTTTCAACTGGATAACCTGATTGTCTGTAGCTTTGATAATCAGATTATTGAAATCGTCTTCGGTGGTCATTCGTCCGAACGTTCTTACAATCAATTCCGTAGCACTTCCATAAATTTTCCCTCCTGGCAAGTCCACATTTTCCCGGGCCAAAGCATTTTCAACATCATTAAACGCTAACTCCTTCGCGGCTAATTTCATGGGGTCTATCCAAAGACGCATGGAATATTTTCTTTGCCCCCATATTTGTACTCCGCTGACCCCGGGAATAGTTTGAAGTCTGTCTAATAGTACGTTTTCAGCATAATCGCTTAGCTGTGTGACATTGCGCGTATCGCTCTGCACCGTCATCGAAATGATGGCGTCTGAATTAGCATCAGCCTTGGTTACTACCGGTGGAGCATCAATATCCTGTGGCAGTTGTCTTGCCGCTTGCGAAACTTTGTCTCGCACATCGTTGGCAGCAGCTTCGAGACTATAGCCCACATTAAATTCAACGGTGATGACGCTGGATCCCAAATTACTCGCCGAAGATATAGTACGAATGCCGGGCACTCCATTAATGGCTTTCTCTAAAGGTTCAGTAATTTGCGATTCTATAACATCCGCATTGGCTCCCGTATAGCTGGTACGAACCGTAATGGTTGGTGGATCAATAGATGGATACTCCCGAACACCCAGAAACTTAAATCCGATCAGTCCGAACAAGACAATGATGATGCTCATCACCACCGTAAGAACCGGACGCCTTAAACTTAGACTGGAGAGACTCATTTTCTTTTACCTACCCGTTTACTCTGTCAATTTTTTCAACTTCAAATCCATACCAGGCTTTACATACATGATGGCAGTGGTTACGACCGTGTCGCCGGGCATAATGCCATCAGTTACCTGTATATAGCTTTCAGTTCTGATTCCGGTTTCTACAATTCTGAAATCTGCTTTGCCATCTTTGAGAACGATTACTTTTTTAGTACGCGCTTCGGGAATGATGCTTTGGGTAGGAATCATCATTGCATTATCAATAGCCTTTAAACCCAAGTCAATTTTTGCAAAAGCACCAGGCAATAAGGTTGCCTTTGCGTTTCCTACTAGGGCACGTGCCTTGATCGTTCGCGTAGTTTCATCAACATGTGGTTCAATAGCAAATATTTTTCCAGAGAAACTTTCGGAGAATCCATCCACGGTAAATTTGATTAGATCTCCTTTTCTCATAGAAGATTGATATTTCTCCGGGACAGAAAAATCTACTTTTAATGGATCTATCTGTTGCAGGCTGGCTATGGAGACACTGGGTGAAACAAAAGCGCCTATGCTTACATTTCGCAAACCCATAATGCCATTAAAAGGAGCCTTTATTTCTGTTTTTGTAATCTGCGCCTGTACATAATCTATATCGGCACTAATCCCCTTCAAAGCAGTCAGCGCATTGTCATAATCTTGTTGCCCGATACCATTAATAGCCAGTAATTGTTTTAGCCGCTGCTCTGTCTTTTCGGCTGTTTCTTTTTGGGCTTCGAGTTTACGGAGTTGCGCTTGCAAATCGGCATCAAATAATTTAACCAATAGAGCGCCTTTGGTTACGGGGGCACCTTCGTTCAGGTTAAGCTGAGTAATCTTGCCGGAAACTTCGGCATGTAATTCCACATCCTCGTTAGCAAGCAAAGTACCCGAAGCGATTATTTTATTCTCTAATGTTTTTGGCTGAACAATAAAGCCCTCCACCGACATTGAATTCGGGGGACCTCCGGCAGGACCTCGACCTGCTTTCTCGGGCGGATGTAGGACTTTGTTATAAATGATAACTCCACCGATGAGCAGAACGATTCCCCCAAAAAACCAGATTGATTTACTCATTGGGAAAAAATTTAAGGGCGCAAAGGTTAAAAAAAAAGGCTCATAGAGGCATTTCAACGTAAAAAATATCTCTTTGTTCAGCATAATAATTGTTATACCGTTATAGAGGACTAATTTTTCAGGAGCTAATTGAAATTTTGACGGTTCTCTCAAAAATATCGCGATAGCCATCAACTATATAACCTATCTTAATTTGCATCCAACTGTGCTTGGGCTTTTCAAACTCCTCTTATAAATCTAGACAACCTGAGAATCCGGCTCTTACTAAATCCCTGTTTTTAGCTAACAGGTGCCGAGTAGCTACGGACAGAGACCTATCTTTAGCTAACAGGGACCGAGTAGCTACGAGTAGGCACCTTTCTCTTACTAACAGGGACCGAGTAGCTACGAACTGGGACCTGTCTCTTGCTAACAGGGACCGAATAGCTGGAGATGGGTACCGAATAGCAAAGGATCAGTCAAAAGTGGAAAGAGATGAGGACACTTTGGCAAAGAACTTGCTGAAAAGACAAAATCTAATACATATATAGCTACCCCTTTTGTAACACATATTTTCAGACAATAATCATGATCGAACTAATCTGGAAAGGGAAATACAAAGACGAGAAAAAATAACTCTTGTGTGCTATGTATATTTTGTTCACATCAAATAAACAACTATTTTCTATTTTTTAGCAGCCTATTTTTTAACCTACATCAGTCCATTTACAGTTAAAAATCTGCGTAATTCTTTTTCGTCAATTCTATTGTGTAATAGGGTAGAAAACGAATACAAATTATGAGCGATGGTTTCTTCTTTAGATGCTGAATATGAATTTGGTATTTTAATATTTGGAGCGGGAGTAATTGATAAATAATGTTGATAAATAAACTAAACGAAAATACCCGATATGAACCTCTTAATCATACTTTAGCCTCCAATCAGGGACTATTTATAGTAGAGCATTTATAAATTACTGTCTGATAACAATCATCGTAAACTCATCATAAAACCAGCTTATGAAAAGAAAGCTACTATCAATTACAGCCATACTACTAACGATTTTCGCTTCTGTAGTTGCGCAGGTTCCCCAAAAGATTAATTATCAGGCAGTGGTTAGAGATGTCGCAGGACAACCTCTTCCAGATGGGTCAAACGTAACAGTCCGGTTTCAGATCCATGATGGAAGCATTCAGGGGCCGGTTGTTTTTCAGGAAACAAGTAGTGCAACCACTAATCAGTTTGGGCTAATTTCATTGGTGATTGGATCCTCTGGCAATTTGAATTCGGTTAACTGGGGTGTTTCATCGAAATATTTACAAGTTGAGGTAGATCCTAATGGAGGGAATAATTATACCGACATGGGGACTTCGCAGTTGTTGAGCGTTCCTTATGCGTTATTTGCTGCTAATAGTGCAAATGGTCCTCCGGGTTCTACAGGTCCACAGGGAGCCACAGGCCCTGCTGGTGCCATAGGCCCTGCCGGAGCCGACGGACCAACTGGTTCAGCTGGCCCTCAGGGGACTCAAGGTGTTGCGGGTATTCCCGGAGCAACAGGAGCTACCGGTATGAATGGAATTCAAGGTCCCGCAGGAGCTACAGGTGGTGTTGGGCCACAAGGGCCAACTGGGATAGCTGGAGCAGATGGTGTTACAGGAGCAACTGGAGCTAACGGCATTCAAGGTGCTCCAGGAGCTACAGGCGGTGTCGGACCACAAGGACCTACGGGTGCCGCCGGAGTGGATGGCGCTGTAGGTGCAACCGGCGCTGATGGCGCACCGGGCGCAACCGGCTCTACTGGAGCGGATGGTGCTTCGGGTGCTCAAGGGCCGACCGGGTTAGATGGTGCCACAGGGCCAACTGGTGGTGCTGCAAACTTAAGTGGTACACGTAACTATGTAGTGAAATTTACACCGGACGGGTTGAACGGAGGAAACTCTCAAATATTTGATACAGATTCAACCATCGGGATTGGAACAACAAATCCACTGACACAAGTACATATAAATGGAGCTAACTTCGGCGAGGTTCTTATTTCTTCTCCTGGCAGTTCTGCAGGTCTGATTGTTTCTGCTTTATCACCGGGCAGTCCTTCAGCTTTGGTCTCAGACAAAGCAAGCTCAACAGGCCAAAATGGAATAATCTTGTCAAAAGGGCTGGTCACATCACCAAATTGGTTGATTGGAACAGCGTTTTCGGACGACCTGAGATTCTTTAACTATGATATGGCTACTAATTTTGGTTATGGCGATGTGTTGAATATATCTCCAAGTACCGGTAATATCGGTATAGGTACCCCAACTCCAGGAGGGCTGGTTGAAATAAACTCGGCCAACAATTTTGCAAACTATTTACAAACTTTTAATGGACAGAATCTACTTAATATGGTAGATACTTTTGGATTGGTATTTCAAGGCCAGGCACTCCTGAATCAGGAAAACGCGGGAGACGGATATAATATCTTGTCTAACAAATCGGGAGCATTCGAAAATGCAGCTTTTGTAAAGGACAATATAAATTCTGGAACTTCAACCATGCTTCTGATCGGTAACTTGGCTCCGGGCGCGCCTACTCTGGAAGTAGATGCTTATGCCAATCAGGTTGCGGCTATGTTTTTTGGCTCGGTCAGTATTATTGATGGTACCGAAGCAAAGAATCGAGTATTTACTTCTGATTCTTTAGGTAATGGTTCTTGGAAAGATTTAAGTTCGCTAGGTGCTATTGGTGCTACTGGACCTACGGGTGCAGATGGAGCCAATGGGCCGGCAGGAGCAGATGGCGCTACAGGTGCAAACGGGAATGACGGAGCTACAGGCCCACAAGGTGAACCGGGCGCAACAGGTGCTACTGGTCCGCAAGGTGATATTGGCCCCATCGGTCCAACAGGTCCTAGTGGAGGTCCAATCGGCCCAACAGGCGCAGACGGAAATGACGGAGCTACAGGCCCACAAGGTGAACCGGGCGCTACAGGCGCTAATGGTAATGATGGAGCCACCGGTCCACAAGGAGAGGTTGGCCCTACAGGCGCTGATGGTCCAACAGGACCAGGAGGAGGAGCAACGGGTGCAACAGGCGCAAACGGGAATGACGGAGCTACAGGTCCACAAGGTGAACCGGGCGCTACAGGTGCCAATGGTAATGATGGAGCCACCGGTCCGCAAGGAGAAGTTGGCCCTACAGGCGCTGATGGTCCAACAGGACCAGGAGGAGGAGCGACGGGTGCAACAGGAGCAAACGGGAATGACGGAGCTACTGGCCCACAAGGCGAGCCGGGCGCTACAGGCGCTAATGGTAATGATGGAGCCCCCGGTCCACAAGGAGAGGTTGGCCCTACAGGCGCTGATGGTCCAACAGGACCAGGAGGAGGAGCAACGGGTGCAACAGGAGCAAACGGGAATGACGGAGCTACTGGCCCACAAGGCGAGCCGGGCGCTACTGGTGCCAATGGCAATGATGGAGCCACCGGACCGCAAGGAGAGGTTGGCCCTACAGGCGCTGATGGTCCAACAGGACCAGGAGGAGGAGCGACGGGTGCAACAGGGGCAGATGGTAATGACGGAGCTACTGGCCCACAAGGTGAACCGGGCGCTACTGGTGCCAATGGCAATGATGGAGCCACCGGACCGCAAGGAGAGGTTGGCCCTACAGGCGCTGATGGTCCAACAGGACCAGGAGGAGGAGCGACGGGTGCAACAGGGGCAGATGGTAATGACGGAGCTACTGGCCCACAAGGTGAACCGGGCGCTACAGGTGCCAATGGCAATGATGGAGCCACCGGTCCGCAAGGAGAAGTTGGCCCTACAGGCGCTGATGGTAACGACGGTGTTACTGGTCCTCAAGGAGATTTGGGTCCAACAGGAGCAAATGGTAATGATGGAGCCACCGGTCCACAAGGAGAGGTTGGTCCTACAGGCGCTGATGGTCCAACAGGGCCAGGAGGAGGAGCAACGGGTGCAACAGGCGCAGACGGAGCTACTGGTCCACAAGGTGAACCGGGCGCAACGGGTGCAAATGGTAATGATGGTGCCACCGGTCCTCAAGGAGAGGTTGGCCCAACAGGCGCTGATGGTCCTACAGGGGCAGGAGGAGGAGCAACTGGTGCAACAGGAGCAGACGGAAATGACGGAGCTGTAGGCCCTAAAGGAGATACCGGCGCTACTGGAGCTGATGGTAATGATGGAGCTGTAGGTCCAAAAGGAGATACCGGAGCTACGGGTGCCAACGGTAATGACGGTGCTGTTGGTGCAACAGGTGCTAATGGTAACGATGGAGCTGTAGGCCCTAAAGGAGATACCGGCGCTACAGGTGCCAATGGTAATGACGGTGCTGTTGGTGCAACAGGTGCTAATGGTAACGATGGAGCTGTAGGCCCTAAAGGAGATACTGGAGCTACGGGTGCTAATGGTAACGACGGTGCTGCCGGCCCAACTGGAGCTGATGGTAATGATGGAGCTGTAGGCCCTAAAGGAGATACCGGAGCTACGGGTGCGAATGGTAATGATGGCAATAATGGCCCACAAGGTATTACTGGACCGACAGGACCAATTGGCCCAACAGGCGGGGGATCCGCCAATTTGAGTGGAACAGAAAACTATATTATAAAATTCACGCCGGATGGTCAATCAGGGGGGAATTCTGTTATGTACGATGATGGAACTCACGTTGGAATCGGCACAACAAGCCCTTCTGCTTACTTGGATATTTATGAAACTACTATAGGCTCACTGACTGACCTGATTAATCTGGCGAATGACGGCGATGGCTTCAATATTGTATCCTACAAGACGGGGGTAGGTATCGCTAATAGTTTTGCAAAAGATAATGATACATCGGGATCATCTACCATGTATATTAGTGGCAATCTAGAGTTGGGAACCCCGACTTTGGAGGTTTATGCGGGCAATAATGAACTTGCCGCCTATTTAGGTGGTCAATTAAAGATTGTAGATGGCACTGAAGGAGAGAATAAGGTACTGACGAGTGATGCTGATGGTTTGGCTTCTTGGAAGGACTTAGAGGCTATTACAGGTAGTACGGTGGCTTTTAGCGCTGGAGACCAGATAGGCACTGGTGTTTTAGATCTCACCACAACACCAATGATTTTTGATTCGGTTTTCTATAACTTAGGAGGAGGTTATGATCCAAACACTGGGGAATTTACTGCACCAGTGACAGGATTGTATCATTTTGATGCTTCAATTTTGTGGGGATTCCCTCCAGTCTTCCCAGTTGCAGGGGGCTACTATGAGCTTGACTATTTAGTGAACGGCGTTGTTACAAATGTAGAGATTCAAACATTCGCCGCCGGTGAATGGAGCAATTTATCCAGATCTACTGATCTATATCTAAACGTGGGAGATATTGTGAGTGTTCAAATATTGCATAATAGTGGCACAGTAGAGGTTACAACACCGGATGCAGCTAATTCAACCTTCACAGGACATTTAATTCGTTAATCTGTAACTCAATTAAAACTAAAAAACAGTAGTTATGAAAAAGACAATAATCACAGCCCTTATTTCGGGAACCTTGTTTGTTTCCTATGGACAACAAAGAATTATAGGTGGCGAAACGAATACACCCAAATCAGCTCTATTACAAGAAGCTGCCAGGGTGAGGTTGCAATCAAGTACTGAAAGTCAGGCAAAGAGTACACAGATTCTTTCCAACGAGCAGCTAAAAGCGAAACAAGATGTCGCTGGCGCCGAGCGTTTAAGAGCTATGTCAGCGATGCAGAAAAAACAGAGCGGGAAAGCTACCATTTTGGAAATGAATCAATCAAAGGAGCATCATGCAGTTGCTCCCTTAACGCCAGAGCAAAACGAAGCACGAATTGCCCGGATGAATGCATATAAGGAAATGCAGGTAGCAAGAGAAAAGGCAAATACCTCTAAATTGAGCGTTCAACCACCATCTTCAAGTCCTAGAAGATCTTTAAGCCAGCCTTCGCGGCCGACTTCTATTCTGGAAAGAGGTGCAAAAAGTAAGTAAAAATCTAGTTCAGTAATTTATGAGAAGGAGCCGAAGTTTTGGCTCCTTTTTTTATTGATACAGGTTCTGTTGTCTATATTTTTGGAATTCTAAAAGGCACTGGTGAAAATTATTTGTAGCAGGAGTCAAGAAAAGTTTGTCCATTTGAAAAAACACCCTATTTTTACTCAAAATTAGATTATGAAGAAAATATACATTGCTATCACGGCGCTTTTTACAGCAGGTTTTTTGAATGCACAAATGCTTACTCCAACGGTAATTGCCAGTGCGGGTGGTTTTGCAACCGGTTCTGGATCCAATAATTTTACCTTATCTTATACGGTCGGCGAAATGACGATGGTTGAAACGTTTAACGCAAACGGCATTTGGTTGACTCAAGGATTTCAACAACCAAATGATCAGGTTACTGGTTTATTAGATTTAGTAGGAGATGGATTCGGTTCTTTTGTTGTTTATCCTAATCCTGCGGTAGATAATGTATGGTATGGTTTTGAACTTCCTGAAGCTGGAAGAGTTTCCATCGCTATGTACAACGCTATTGGTCAGAACATCGGTCAGCTATACCAAAGCAATTATGACAATGGGAAGATTGTTCAGCAGACAAACGTTTCTACTCTGGCTGCCGGTCTTTATATGTTGACCATGAATTTTACTTCTAACCGAGACAACAAGGAACACGTAATCACCAAGAAATTTCAGGTAATAAATTAATTCTTAAAGGTTTTTTTGTAATCAATCTGGACCCCGGAAGCAATTCCGGGGTTCTGTTTTTTTATGGAGTTACCGATTCCCGAATTTTTCCTTTAACAGGTTTTGCATGGCCTGCATTTCATCTCTGAGTTTGGCAGCGGTTAAGTAATCTGTCTCTTTAGAAGCCTCCAACATTTTTTTGCGTGTGTCATCAATGGACTTGGTAAGTTGTTCCGCAGTCATGTATTGAAGTACTGGTTCGGCTACTAAGCTCAGTTCTTCTTGTTCAATATAAGCATCGGGTGAGATACCCCGTATATCAAGTACTGAAGCCTGTTTCATGATTTCATCTCTCGACTTGAAAATTGTTTCTGGAGTGATGCCGTGCTCGGTGTTATACTTAATTTGCTTTTCTCTTCTCCGACTGGTTTCATCAATCGTTAACTGCATACTGTTAGTGATAGTGTCTGCATACATGATTACTTTGCCATTCACGTTTCGCGCAGCACGTCCGCTTACCTGTATCAGGCTTCGACGGTTGCGCAAAAAGCCTTCCTTATCTGCATCGAGAATCGCCACGAGAGAAACCTCAGGAAGATCTAACCCTTCTCTAAGTAAATTCACCCCAATAAGTACATCGAATTTACCTAGCCGTAAGTCTCGAATAATTTCTATGCGGTCCAGGGTGTGAACCTCGCTGTGAATATAACGGCACTTGACACCCACCCTTCCCAGATATTTATTCAGCTCTTCCGCCATCCTTTTGGTAAGAGTCGTTACTAAAACCCGCTCTTGTTTTTTGACGCACTCGTCAATTTCTTCAATCAAATCATCCACCTGATTCTGCGTTGGGCGTACTTCAATTGGTGGGTCAAGAAGGCCGGTTGGTCGTACTATCTGCTCAACAAATACTCCCTCGGTTTTCCCCATCTCATAATCGCCTGGTGTGGCACTTACATAAATGGTCTGATTGACTTTGGCTTCAAATTCATGGAAACTGAGCGGACGATTATCCAACGCAGAAGGAAGCCGAAACCCATATTCAACTAGATTCATTTTTCTACTGCGATCACCTCCGTACATACCACCAATCTGTGGCACGGTGACGTGACTTTCGTCTATCACCATCAAAAAATCATCCGGAAAATAATCTAGCAAACAATATGGGCGTGTTCCTTTGGCACGGCGATCCATAAAGCGAGAGTAATTTTCGATCCCGGAACAATATCCCAACTCCCGCATCATCTCCATATCAAACTCAGTTCGTTCTCTCAGCCGTAATTCGTGAGTTTCCCTAGCGTTCTGCCTGAAGAAGTTTCAAAACTTTCCACCCCCTCAATCTCGTCGCCAAAAAAGGTAATTCGGTAGGCATAATCCACGTATGGCAGAGCCACCTCTACCACATCACCCTTCACGCGAAAGGTGCCGCGCAGCAATTCATTATCACTGCGTGAATACAAGCTATCCACCAAGTTATGAAGTAAACGGTTGCGCGCTATAACCTGTCCAACTTGAATCCGAATAATGCCGCTTTCGTAATCCACAGGATTTCCTAATCCATAAATACAACTTACCGATGCCACTACAATAATGTCGCGCCGACCTGAAAGCAGAGAGGCTGTGGTGCTGAGCCTGAGCTTATCAATCTCATCATTAACCGCTAAATCCTTTTCAATATAAACACCAGTGGAGGGAATGTAGGCTTCGGGTTGGTAGTAGTCGTAGTAAGAGACAAAATACTCTACAGCATTGTCAGGAAAGAATTGTTTAAACTCACCATAAAGCTGTGATACCAGGGTTTTATTATGAGAAAGGATGAGTGTTGGCCGCTGCGTCTGTTGTATGACATTGGCAATCGTGAATGTTTTTCCCGAACCGGTAACACCTAATAATACCTGATCATTTTCATTATTGGTCACCCCCTCGGTTAGCTGGATAATGGCTTCCGGCTGGTCGCCCGAAGGCTTATATTTGGTCGTGAGTTTAAATTCCATTTTTAATAAAGGGGGACAAAGTTAAACACCAGACGTTAAAACTGCTTGTTTCATTATATTTTTTCCATGATTTTCGGCTGGAAGCAGAATAATCATTCGTCATTCCTCCCCCCTCAACTTTTCTTAACGATTGACCCCTTTCATGTTCTCGCAAAACGTGTAAACTTGCAGAAACATTCTTTTTATGAAACGTTATCTAATTCTAATAATCGGAATATTTTTTTTGACGGGCACGACCTTAGCGCAAACAAAAAAGACTTCAAAAGCCAAACGGCTGCCTATTGATACTTCTAAGTTTGTATTAGTTCAAGCGGGCAAATTTTCTATGGGTACGGACAAGCCGGTGGAGCCACAAGAAGGGCCGGTGCATGAGGTGCAGGTAAATAGTTTCTGGATTGGGAAAACGGAAGTGACGACAGAGGACTATGACAAATTTCTGTTAGACAACCAACGTGATACTATGGGTAGTTCCGGCTGGGGTCGCGGGAAGCAACCTGCAATCTTTGTTTCATGGGATGATGCAGTAGCATACTGTAACTGGCTGAGCGCGAAAGAGAAGCTGTCTAAATATTACTATATAGATACCACCGGTAAGGTGATTTGCAGGGATACTGCCAAAGGTTACCGTCTGCCTACCGAGGCTGAATGGGAGTTTGCCGCCCGTGGAGGCAATTCTTCTAAAGGTTTTGAATATGCCGGAAGTAAAAATATGGATGAGGTGGTGTGGTATAAAAGCAATGGCAACCGCGCTATGCCGGTGGGTAGAAAAATGCCGAATGAACTCGGGATATTCGACATGAATGGAAATGTGTGGGAATGGGTTTGGGATATATATAGCCGGGACTATTATTCGCATTCTCCCGCCAATGATCCTCGCGGTGCCGAAACAGGTCTATACCGTGTTATGCGCGGTGGGGCATTTTATAACACTCCGCAATATTGCCGTATTGTGACTCGCCAGAATAGCTATGTTAACTTTCGTCAGAACAGCGTAGGTTTTCGGTTAGCAAGAACCTACTATCCATAGGAATTTATTGGATGAGCTTTTGTCTCCCTGCGCCTCCGCCTTTTATTGTGTATCTTTGCAGCGTAATGAGAGTGATATGAGTACGAATCTAATGGTTGAAATATATACGGAAGGAACTCCTAATCCCGAGAGTTTAAAATTTGTAACCGACCGGCACATACTGCCCAACTTTCAGTTGGATTTCAGGACGAGAGAGCTGGCGGAGGGTTCTCTTTTGGCAAAAACACTTTTTGAAAGTCCTTTTGTCCATAGCGTTTTTATCTCCAATAACTTCATTACCATCACTAAAAAACCGGATTACGATTGGTTTGAAATTACTCCCGAACTAAAGGAAGAAGTAAAAAAGTTTTTGCAAAGTGGACAGAAACCGGTGGATGACGCATTACTACCCAAAGATATTTTGGAAAGTCAGCAATCGGAAACTGTTGCCACCGATCCGATAAGCAAAATTAAAGACC
>JADKJG010000015.1 GCA_016722375.1 Bacteroidota bacterium
AGGCATTTATTTTATTAAAACCTATTGGGAGAGTATGATTAAATATTCTCCCGATTATTATCCGGCTCAGTTTCTTTTCATCGTCGTACCGGTGTATGTTTTAATTTGGGTATTTGCTGTGTTCCTCGGCGGAGGATATGAAAAGCCCTACCGTGTTTCCAATATTATACGCGGCGTTTTCGGTGGCACCATTGCTATTGCGGCTGTCTATGCCTTTCTGCCCGAAGAATGGAGATTTTCTCGGGCCATCATTTTATTGGGCGCATTCTGGACCGCTACGGAAATGTTATTGACGCGCACCTTATATCACCTCATTAAATATCAGTCTTTATTTTTTGAAAAAGAGGAAGAGAAAAGAATCCTGATTACGGGGGCAACAAATGAATGTACCCGGGCAGAGAAACTTTTACTGGCCACCGGTGTAGGCCATGAATTGATTATTGTGCCAAATTCAGGGACAGAGCTTAAAAAACTGTCTTTGCTTTATTCCATCAACGAACTCATTTTCTGCGCTGCCGGTATTTCTTACGGCGAAATTATCCGGCAGATCCAAGGCTGCGGCAACCGGATGGAATACAAGATATTAAACGAAGGTGGAGATACCTTTATGGGCAGCAACTCAAAAAATACTTCCGGCGAAATCTATTCCGATTGGCACCGGTACCGCTTGGCTCAACCGGCCCATCAGCGCAAAAAAAGAATTTTCGATTTGACAATTTGTCTTATCGGAATCCCCTTGCTCCCTCTGGCTCTTTTTATCGTAAAAGGGCCAGTAGGTTTTGTTAGAAACTATTTGGATGTTTTCTGTGGTAAAAAAACATGGGTAGGCTATTCCGCAGGAATCAAAATTTCATTGCCGCAAATTCGCAGCGCAGTGATTTCTGTTTCTGAATCTATTAACAACGAAAAGCCGGACGAAGCAGTTCTTGAAAACATGAACCGGCTATATGCCAAGTATTATTCCGCCTCGGATGATTTGCAGTTGCTATGGAAATATTTTAGGGAGTTGGGGAGGCGGTAGGGGGAAGCGTCGGGGCTTTGTTATTGGCGCTTTGGCTATAGGGTTTCGGGTTACGGGTCGGGACTACACGCAGTGCGGGATTTTACCACCGAACTTCCTACGAAGAACTGCCCTTCAAAGTTACTACTTTCCTGTCCCACGAAGCACCAAACCCTGCTTGGGGGTATGTGCTGTTATGTGCCGTTCTTCTATTCTTCGTCATCGTCCGTGTCCTCGTAGTTGAATTCAACTTTACTTTGTATTACTACTTCGTCAAGGATTTTGTTTAAGTAACCTTGTTTAACAGCATCGTTAAATCTGTCGTTGAGGGTCGGAATATTTATTACTTCTTCAATGCAGTCCATGTATTTATCAACGATAGCTTTGATTGAATAGGTTTTGCTGGCGTTCACTCTGATTTTATTCAGAAGGTCTTTGGTTGGTTCATCTGACTTGATTACAAAAGTTATTGGATACTTCTGAATTTTATCAATGTCAAGAAAATACTTTTAAAGTCTAGTGTTTCCGTTACTTGAAAAAATCTACCGAGTGGCTTCATTACAAAATCAATTCCTCCATCATTCGCATTTGTTCTGCCTGTTTTGTAAAGTTTCAAATTCTCTTTGTTGAGTTTGTCCATTTCAAACCCCCAAATAATTTGTTGGTCGTGATAATAGAATTTGAGAATAGAATAACTCACAATTTCAAAAAGTCGTGCATCAACATTGGGAGCAAGTAAGCCAATTACAAACTCCTCAATTTTCTTTGGAGTTGTTTTGCCAATCTGTTGTAGTTCCTCGCACGACTTCACGAAACGCTGAAAAGCATCCTGCTTGGTTTTGGCATACTCGTCAATAATCTCAATGATAACACTGGCGATATTGAAGTTGGTGGAGCCAACTTTTATTTTCAATAGGTTTTCATTGAACCAATAACGATTGGTTTCAAGATTGCGAAGGATTGGAATGAACTCAGAACTTGGAAAATATTTTTGAAACTCGGAGTTCATGCGATTATTCAAAGCATGATTTTGAAGTTTGCTGCCGAATGGCAATTCTCTTTGTCGTGCAAAAAGTTTGTTGAATAAAGCACCTTTATACTTTGAGTAATCGCCTTTCTTATCAAAGCCGTTGGCGATATAGTCCTCGATGATTACGTAGATGGCGTAAAGGTTTGCAAAACTTGAACGGGCTTTAGAACCTTTATTTGCAGAACGGGTTTTCTCATTGATGTATTGAATGAGTTGGCTCTTTTCAAAAACATCATCTGCACTTTTGCCAAAGTGATTTTGTAAAACGGATTTAATGTTTGCCGTGAATATATTTTCCATGTGGCTCTTCAAATAATTTAAGGTTGGTAGCAGTAGCCAACTTTTCGGTCTCAAAAGTGCGGATTTCCTTTTGTAATTTTTCGCCTTTAAACTCTTTCGCTAACTGCAATCTCCGCAAACCGATTTTTACATACTCGTCTTGTAACTCTATGCCAATGGAATTTCTGCCAAGTTCTTTTGCCGTGCAAGTCGTGAATGTTCCAGAAAAAGGGTCCATAATTAAATCACCCTCGTTTGAACTTGCTTTGATGATGCGTTCAAGTAAAGCAATTGGTTTTTGTGTCGGATGATTTTCGTATTCGTCCATGCGATAACGCACTCTCGCATACTCCCACACATTGCCAGGAACTTTTTCTGAATTGTAAACTGTTGGAACCGCTTTACGATAATCAATAAGTTTGCGTTTTGCTCCTGTTTTTGCCTCTACTAAAATGTCGTCCGTGTTGAAAGTGTAATTGTCCTTGTCCTTTACGCAAAACAAAATCGGCTCATACATTGAGCCGTAATATTTTTTGGCTTGAACCCCTGAACTGTCGTAATACCAAACAAGTCGTGAAAGGATGTCAAGTTTCTTGCGAAGATGAATGTCAAAGAATGGCATGAACTGCGTTGCGGTCATAACATAAAAACTACCGTTGGGTTTGAGTTTTTGAATGCATAAGTCAAGCCACTTGTAACACCAATTCAGGTAATCTTCTTCTGTAGCCCATTTGTCCTTGTGTCCGTTGAAGTTTTTGCCGATGTTGTAAGGCGGGTCGGCAAAAATTAAATCAATGGAATTGTCCGCAAGCGTTGTCAATACTTGCAAAGCGTCACCATGAATTATTTTATGTCTGTCGTTGCCGAAAATCTCCATTGTCATATTCAATTAAAGTCGTTTCAAAATTAGTCAAAAAACTGTCTGTTACTTGCCCAAAATTTTCGTGTTAGCACTGTCCCAAAAATTACCGCTAACACCTATTACACGCAATAAACCTATAAAAACTTGCGGTAAGCCAAGCATAATACAGCGGATATACGCAAGTATGGCTTGCGTATATCCGGCTGCCTATTTATATATATTGTACTACACAGATTATTGAACAATCCCGAATCAAACGAAGATTTCCGCCAAAATGTCCATCCTTTTCCACCCCCAAATGGCCGACACACATTACAAATACACGTAATTTGACCGATCTGTTCATAATCTCCTTTCTAGTAAACGATTATCAACAATAATCCCCCGAATATCAATCATAATCCCTCGATTCTTAATCAATTTCCCCGGTATATTGATTAAAGAAGCCGCTATATCGGTCACATCTTCCGCTATCTTAATCAAGGTAGCTGCATTATTGATTAAGTCATTCGTTATAGTGATCATGATAGCCGCATTCTTAATCATAAGAGCTGTTATATCAATCAAAACAGCAGCATTCTTAATTAAACAAATCGCATTTCTAATCAAAACGGCGGCTATATCAATCACATCTACCGCTATATTGATTAAACCAGTCGTTTTCTTAATCAAGCCTTCAGCCTTATTATTTACATCGTTACCACAATTTTGTCGGCGGGTACTAGTCTTTTGGAAGCGTGCGGCGGGAGGTATGTTGGATGAATGGCATATAAAATAGGACTGCCTGTCACGTTTATTCGGGCCGATTTATTTAGCCCAGCACTTCTTCCAGTATCTCCGGCGATTTCAAAGAAAAGTTTTCGATGTGCAAGCGGTAATAATCCAATAGGATATGGAGCATTTTTTTGCGTTCAGCTCGGTTGAGATGCGATGCTGTCACATCAAAAAAATTTCGCTGCATCAAATCATACAACAGTTTGCTTTCGTTTTTGCCCAGTGTGTGAAGGCGTTCGTTGGGGGTGGTAAAGAAGCCTTCATTCATTTCAAAAGATGAATTTGCTTCTGAATAGTTTTCATGGGGAGCAAATCCAAGATGCCGGCTTAGCCGAAGAAGAAAAACCAGATGAAACTCAGGATGCAATTTCTCAGAGGTGTCGAGCAGTTGAAGGGCTTCATAGATAAAGTCAAACAACTCGATATTTTCCTCCTGCTCTCGAATAGATTTTGAAATCACTTCAAGCATAAACAAGGCAATGGTTGACTTGAGCGTATCAAAAGGAATAGACTGGTAGGTATAGTCGCGGCGACACTCTTTGATAAACTGCAACTGCTGATTTTGGCGATGCGATGTTTCCATATCCAAAAGTGTAAGCGGCTGATACAGCGATGCTTTGTTTTTCGACTTGGAAGTGCGCACCCCTTTTATCATGTAGGACTGTAACCCATACTGGGAAGTATAAATCTTGGCTATGATGCTGGTCTCTGAATATTTGACCGTATGGAGGACAATGCCTTTGGTTTGATGATACATCTCAAAAGCCGTTTATTTCCTTCCAATGATCGTTCACAGAATATATAAATACATCACCGGGTTGTTTGTTTTTGAAACGTACCGTAAAGGCCGGATAAGAGCGATTGATTTGCGCATGGAAGCTACCGGTGTCAATATCTGTTGCTCCAAAGCTGTTCCGCCACAGCCAAGCACCTTGAGTAAGGAGCGTGAGATGCAAAGTGCTTGAGTCAAGGATTTCACAAACCGCAGAGTCAGAGGGGCTTACCAAATTGGTTTGGTAAACTTCAAAGAGCTTGTCGTCCACATCAATATTGCGTTGCACGCGAAGCATTTCAGAGAGGGTGCTGTTGGGCATAGAGCGCATGCAATATGCACCGTTATAGTCGTCAGGGGTGAGTAATACAAATATACGGTTGGCATCCGGCCACCGGAAATCATGTAAAAGTGATTGTGCGATTCTTCCACTCTTTGCCCAGCAGTTTGTATTGCGAGCAAGGAATAGGGAGGAAATGATTAAAAACAAGGCTACGGGAATGATTGCCCATCTCTTCATAAAATGAAACAAGGCCAGCACCACGGATACATAAAAAAATGAGGAGGCGAAATAGACATACCGGTCCTGCTCTATGTCCTTATAATACATGAAATACAGATTGATAACCGGGACAAGAGCCGCGCAAAAGAGAAAGAACCAAGCAATGATGATTTTGTGAATCACGGTTCCTTTGAAAAATCTCCAGATCAAAAAAACGAAGAACACTAAATAGAGGATGGTCCCTGTTACAACAAACGTCTTGCTTTCCAGAAATGCGTAAACGGCATCTCTTTGAGAGAAAGAAAAATAGAGCGGCGCAAATAACAACTTGAGCAGATATTTAGAGAAGTTGGGGACAATCAGGAACAAATCAGTATTCAGATGAGACGCTTCTCCATAGTGCCCTACCCAACTACCAATCCGCCATTTGTTGATCAGAAAATAAACGACGATGCTGAGTATCAATGGGAGAAAAAAAGATTTCAGAAAACCTGACAACCGCAACCGATTTATAGCAGTATTCGTGGTGGCTATCCAAAGGATGGTGAGTAGGCCAACAAACGGTAGGAAGGCCTCAAAAGTGAACATAGCCAAGAAATAGCAGACGTAAACAAGCAGGGCATATTGAACCTGAAGTGTTTCGGTGTAACGAATAAAAAACAGCAAGCCTGCTAATACTAAAAACGTTAAGGCCAGAAACAAAATAGCAGCGCCCCAAACAACCGGTTCGCTGTGATAAGGAGAGATTAGCCAGAGCAACCCGGCAGAAATAGAAATCAGAAACCGGTTGTGGAGCGAGGTGATGGCCAGCGTTCTGTAGGTCAGGAAAGAAAGCAAGGTAGCGTTCGCTGCATGAAAGGCGATGGAGGTAATAAACCATCCTCGCTGATCAAAACCAAATAGTTTCCACTGCACCATGTTCAGCAGATGATAACCCCAGCGCATGGATTTGTCATCCCAGCAAGAAGAGAACCCTTGCCAGCCATCTTTCATATAGTGCAGCATATTCGTATTCCAGTCGAAGAGGAACTTGGAATAAATCGTGTGGCGATAAAAAATAAGAGTAACGACGAAGTAGGCAATCGCTGCCCACCACCATCGGTAGGCTTTCATATTTTTTGAGAAGAAGAGATTATTCACTCAAAAAGCGGTATAGATAAATCAGTTAGCTAAGAGGATTTTCGCCACGCGCCTTTCCTTTCCTAAATCGGTGGAACTGAACACTAAGTACACGCCACTCTTAGCACGAGTGCCGTTATAGTTTTTCCCGTCCCAGATCATTTGTGTTCCGTTGGCTTTACCTTGGTAAATCAACGTGCCGGCCACGTCGGTAATTTTTACATACGCATTACTGGTGAGTCCCTTGATAGCAATTGGGCCATCATACTCAGGCTTCACCGGATTGGGATATACCAAGGCGCCGTCACAGTCGTTGCATTCGGCAATGGCATCACCCTGATAGCTAACCAATCCACCGGTGGTGCCGATAAAAACTTCACCGGTTTGTGCATCAATTGCAATGTCGGTAATCTGGTTGGTAGGAAGCGGGCTGTTTTCAGAAGTGAAACGAAGCAACTCTGTTTTGCCGTCTGCCGAAATCAACCAAACTCCGTTGTTTGTTCCTATCCATTTTCTATTGGCAGCATCTACCGCGATGGCACGCACCGCTTCGGTGCCAAACAGGTACCCAATGTATCCATCCCGTTCTACTTTAATTTGGTCTGCTTCGCAACCGCTCTGTGTCAGGATGCTCCCTGCACAATAGAAAATCCCAATCCCCTGATTAGTGCCCACCCAGATATTTCCGTTCTGATCTTCGGCGATACAATATACATTTTCATCGGGCAGTCCGCCGTCGCCCGCACCCGATCTGATCAACCGGTATGAATCATCGGCGGGATTATCAATATCATTTCCATAACTAAATACCACCACCCCATTTTGCTGACGAGTAAGTGCCCATATCTGTCCGCGCTGATCCACTAAAATCCTTTTCACGACTTCAATACTATATGGAAGAGAAAACTTCTTCCATGTTCCATCATTGCGAATCATCTTGATAGCCGAAGGCGCTCCGGCATTTCCGATCCACACATTACTTTCCTGATCAACGAACAGGCAACTGATTTTTGTCCTCTGTGTATCGCCGCTGGCACCTTCTAAAATGCTGTTATTCTTATCATAAGTAACGACCTCCTGGGTGGCGTGGCGATATTCTATCAAACCGGAAAGAAAGGAGCCGAAGTAGGTTACATCCCGCGCCGGAACCGGTGCGGCGCAAATAATATCTGTATAGTTAGCTAAAGCCAGATCCGTATATTTATTCCGTACCGTCCAGGTTCCATTTTCATAAATTGAAAAGCCGTCAGCAATCCAGTTAAAACCCCAGGAATCGTTGACTCCACCGGAAGCCACATAAACCACTCCATTTTTTATTTCAATATCGAATACACTAGAACTGAAAGGCCCTTCAGGAAGGATGCGTTGCAAATCTCCTCCCGGATTGATATAAAATCCGGTATAAAAATCTGACTCCCACGAAATGCCAATACTTTCAAACCATCTGCCGGGTCGCAGATGTCCATAAGAAGGTCGAATAGAAAGCGTTCCATTGGATTCGATTTTACCAATTTTACCATCCACTTTGTCTAAACTATCCACCCATACTGCAAAATAAAGCGTGCCGTTTACTGCGTCCAGCGCCTTGAAGGTTTGAAAAGGGGCGAAGTATTTTTTCTGCCAGTTAGTTCCGTCATATTCAAAGAGGGTGTCGGTGCCACCACCGCCGATGACCGTATAGATTTTGTTTTGATAGGCTTCAATCAGGCTCGCCGATTTCTTGGGGAGGTTTTGAGTCATATCAAACAAGGTCCAAGAATTAAAGTCTAAGAGATTGGGTGCTGATAAGGGGGCGCGTTTCACTCCTTCGGAGGTGGCGGCGTAAATATGCGTTCCATCTATAGTGGTCGAGAAAACAGAGATAGAGGCACCGTTTGCGCCGATGACATAAGTATTGCTGATTTCTTTCTTCGCCAAATTGATGACCGTGATTCCAATATTAGTAGAGAGATAGGCAAATCCGTTATAGAAGGAGATGTCGTAAATCAAAATAGCACCGGTTACAGATTTGACTTTGATGTCGGTGATATTATAAACATCGGTTCCATCGAAAATCAAATCCAGATTGCTGTTGTTATAAGCCACGACGAGCGCTTTCGTGGCCGGGTCGTAGGCAATAGTTTTGATGCTGACATCGCTTAGGCTATTCGATTTGTCATAAATCTGAATAACGTTGGTCGTTTTATCAAACGAAAAGACGCCATTTGTCGAGGCGCAATACACCCGGTCGCCGGCATCACAGATGCCCAGCGATGATTGATAAGGAAGATACATTTTCCAAGTGCCTAATGACCGCTCCTGTCCCGCCAGATTATTTACGGAGAGCAGACCGGCAACTAGGAACAGCAGTATAAAAATTCGACGCACGCGGCTAAAGTATTAAAACGGAAGATAAACGGTAATCTGTCGTTAATATTGTTTTGGCGAATAGATATACAAAGAAAAAGCCGCTCCGAAAATTTCG
Source organism: Bacteroidota bacterium (assembly GCA_016722375.1). Lineage (NCBI taxonomy): Bacteria > Pseudomonadati > Bacteroidota > Bacteroidota bacterium. Next base: position 8,803 of record JADKJG010000015.1, read on the forward strand.
GAGCGGCTTTGGTATCAAGTGATGAATAGATTACTTAGCCGATAAATAAGTGGCTACACTTTCGTGCGTAGCCTTCATACCGCCTTGGCCAGAAGTCCAGTTGGCAGGACAAACTTCCCCAACAGTTTCAAAAAACTACAAAACATCTACCATACGGATCGCTTCATCAATGTTTCTGCCTAATGGCATGTTGTTGACTAATTGATGCTGCACAATTCCTTGTTTGTCAATCAGGAAAGACCGCGGTAGGCAACCAGTTCGCCGGTAGCCTGCATTTGGTTGTTTTCATCGTAGAAGTATTCGCCATTCAATACATCAAAGTTGGCGGAAATAGTTTTGTTGGTATCGGCTACTATAGGATAGGTGATGCCTTTGATGCCTCCCTGCTTCTTTTCGAGTTGCAGCCATCCCCAATGAGATTCTTCCGTATCGGTAGAACATGCTACAACCACCGTATCGCGGCTTTCAAATTCGGATAGTTTTTCCTGAAATGCGTGCAACTCAGTGGGACACACAAAGGTGAAGTCCTTGGGGTAGAAGAAGAGCACCACATTTTTTTTGCCCAGATAGATATCCAAAGAAAAGTTTTCAACTATTTCTTTGCCGTTTATTACTGCCTTCGACTTGAAGGAAGGAGCTTTTTTTCCTACTAATACTGCCATGTTATTTTATTTTTATTTTGTTAATTAAAGTAGGGGCGAAGATAAGCGAATATGCCATAAAACAGCCCCGAAAACTGCCAATAATCCTAAAAACCGGACTTTTTGAGCAATATCGTCCGATAGAAATTATTAGGCAGAGACCAGCCGGGCACTTCGTCTTTTACTTTTTGATATAGTTTAGTCAATAGCAGCCTCTTGTTCGTCGCTATTCGGTCCCTATTAGCAAGAGATAGGTGCCTGTTAGCAGCTATTCGGTCCCTGTTAGCGGCTACTCGGTACCCATTAGCCAAAGGTAGATGCCTGTCAACAGCTATTCGGCACCTGTTAGCAAGAGATAGGTCCCTGTTAGCAGCTATTCGGTCCCTGTTAGATAAAGATAGGTCCCTGTTCGTAGCTACTCGGTACCTGTTAGCAAGAGATAGGTCCCTGTTAGCAGCTACTCGGTCCCTGTTAGCCAAAGACAGGTGCCTGTTAGCGGCTATTCGGTCCCTGTTAGCTGGAGATGGGTACCGAATAGCTTGCCGTACACTATAATGTGCAGCATTTGACCACAAAAACGTACATCTTGGCTGTCTTTCACCCTCGTTTAAGCCACCTTTAGCACTCATTTGAGACACAGCACCTTGGAAAAGCCATTTTTAACATTTCTGGCAAAGGTTTTGCAGCATACATATATATAGAGAGAGGATGGAGTGAGGCAATTTGCATTTTTTTTGACAAATTCTTAAACTGAACGTAATCTGAAAAAATTGACAAAACATGTATGCCGATTTATCTTTGCTCCGCTATTTGAAAAACAGAAATTTAATTATTTTTAACCTGTTAATTTTTAAGGACGCCGACCACCGAGGCATTTTATCGGTAAATCAATTTGTTAAAATAAACATCGGTCTATTATATTTTCTATTTACTCAAACATCACCACTACCTCAATCTTCACCTTTAAATTTCAACTATCATGACTAAAGTACTACGCTTTGCAACGCTATTGGTATCTCTATTGCTCACCGGTTTGATGGGATGGGGACAGGCAATTTCTATGACTGCAACCAGTTCAAATACTCGACCTTTGCTGGCTTACCCTCAACGGGCACCACCTTTACTTGGACTAATAATTCAACGATTGCCAATTGGTATGCAACTTTGACCACCGGAAACGTGTCGACAGGGACAGTTGCAGCTAACACCCTTCAAAGCTTTGGTTCTACATCGGCTGCGGATCATTGCATTGG
>JADKJG010000016.1:0-7500 GCA_016722375.1 Bacteroidota bacterium
TTTTGCTAATCCAATTTTAGCGCCTGCATCGATAACTCCATAAATTGCTCCGGTGCGAATATCTCGTCATTATCATTGACCATGACGGTGTTGAGTTGCGCATTGTTGATGCCAAAACTGGTAATTAGCTTCCCTTCATTACCAAAAGTAATATCCAATTTACCGTCTTGATCTAATTTTGCTAATGCAAATTCATATCCTTGATATGTTGTTGAATTTGTGCTGCCTCCAATTAAAATTTTTCCGTCATTCAAAATTTGACAATAAGTAGGGAAATCTGTGGTTAAGATAGTCGGATTTGCTATTGTCCCAAAGTTTATTACCGTTCGTCCATCAAGTCCAAATGTTGTATCCAAACTTCCTGTGGCATCTAGTCTAACTATCCCAAAATCGCTCTGACCAGAGGAATAAAACTCTCCTATTAAAATTAACTTTCCATCGCTTTGAACTTCAAATCCATAAAGATATCCTGTTCCGTCAATCAGCGTAATTCCGTTATCACCAAATTCTGAGTCTAAAGTTCCATCATTATTGTATTGTGCAACTAAAAATCGATCATAAGACGAAATGGTTTGTCTAGAAGTAGAAACCACCATGATTTTATCATCATTGACGATTCTGACGTATGATCTATCTGATGGTATGACATCTTTATCTAAAATTACGATACCATCAGTCCGAAATTTTAGTCGAGACTTCCATCTTGATTAAATCTTGTTATACCAACTTGATGTCCAGAGTTGCTAGTGGTGTGACCACACACAGTATTTTACCATCCGTTTGAATTTGCATTGAGGTTGGTTGGGAATATCCAGATGGGAATATGACACGTCCAATACCGTTATTTCCAAAGTTGGATCAGGAACCAGTGTTTGCGAAAATGTTGTTAGACTTGCTAATAAAACTAGAAATTGTAATTTCATAATACTTTGTTTTTGTAATCCGAGCCCTAGCCCCGATGGTAATGGCATCCTTTGGCGGCGGTGTTCGCCGGCAAAGATATAATGGACAGCGGGAACCAGCTCCTAAAAATCATCGTAACTCGTAATTCCTAATTCGTAATTCGTAATTCTTAATTCCCTTCAAACTCCATAATACTCGCGATGCCTGTCAGCGGAATCACCGCCCATCGTGGACGAGAATTGAGTTCATAGCCCAACTCATACACCGCTTTTTCTAACAAACAATATTTCAACAAGAAATCAATTTCCTTGCGGTAGCCGATGTTGAGATTACCTGATTGCGCGACTTCGGTATAGGTTTTGCAAAAACACACCAACGAAATATTTGAACAGGATTTCACCTGCTTGAAACAGTTCTTTTTGCTCGTATGGATACTTGTCTTTGTTGTTAAAAATCGTCGCATAAATCGAATAGTGAAACGATCGAAACATGCCAGCCACATCTTTGAGCGGCGGTTGTTTTACTTTTCGATCGCGAATGGTGCTTTCGGGTTCGCCTTCAAAATCGAGGATATAAAAATCGTCTCCATTGACGAGCACTTGCCCTAGATGGTAATCACCATGTATTCGGATGCGTTCGGATTTCATTTTCGTCCAATCGAAATCGAGGAACAACTTTCTAATTTCTTTTTTTGTTATCTAGAAACTGATTGGCGAGTTCAAGCGCTAGTCCATCGAGGTTTATGTAAATTATTTTCAAGGATATTCAACCTGTTTTGAAACTGGTAAGTCAGGCGATTTTTCAGCCAAACGGTATAGTCGCCGTTATATGTTGTAGGTGTGAAAGCGGTATCATGAATGTCGCCGCCCAAAGCAATGTGCATTTCTGCTGTGCGTGTCGCCAAAGTGTGAATGCGAATGAAAATACTCAAGCCCGCCCAATCGATGATTTCATGTGGAATTTCGTTTATTTTTAGACGCTTGAATAAATCGATATCTGGAAGCTTATTGATTTTTATTTTTTAGTTTTGAGATTCTCGAATACCACGATCTGTTTCCTCTAACATAAATTGCCAAGCATCTCCCTTGGTTGGGCACCAATTCCTGCATCATTCCGAGCGTAATATTTCCTTCAGATAAGGCTACATTGATACTTCCAGTATAGGCGGGTGAACTGGGAAAATCCTTCGCTCTGTTAGGAAACGACGATTTCGTAATCTGGATTTGTGCTGGTGTAAATACGTCTAAAAAATTTTTAGAACTAGCGTATTGTTGTAGATGATGGAAGTATTACTTTGTTCGACTCCCATAAACTTAGAGCTTTTGTACTCGGTTTCTTCTAGCTTTTCACCTCTGTGGAATTTAACTTTGGTATCGCTTTTGTCTCCAGACGATACAATTTTATCGAATAGTAATTTTCTAAAATCTTCTTGATGTAGTGCATCAACTAAAAACCATCTTGTCCGTTCATTATTACGGGCGCAATAATGGTATTCGTATCTAACTCCTCTTCTGCCATAAAAGACAATGGCATGAAGTAATTTTGAAAGAAAGCTTCTTTAAAATTGACTTCTAAAAGAACCCCATAATAGGTATTTTTTTTAGAAGACATTTTAAAAAACTCCACGACTTCGATATACTTTAATGTACTCGCTTTTCCACCATACCAACGCTTGTTGATTATGTAGTTTTCTAAAATATCCGAAGTAAAAACTTTTACAAACTCTTCATCTTCAAAGGCATGCTTCCAATCGGTTTTGAATACGAATGGATTTTGAAATTCATCTTCGTTAATTTTAGTGTCTTTCATTGCTTCAATTTTTTTAATTCTCTTTTACCACATAGATTCATAGATTCTATTAGGAGTAAAAGAGCGTTGCTTTATCATAGTGAACATAGCCTATGTCAAAAATCTATTTTCTATTTTTTTCCAACTTTTCTATGTTCCTATGTGGTGAAAAAATCACCGTTGAATTTTAAATAAATGAAATGGCAAAGCGGGTGATAAATCTACGAAATTCCACTCTTTATCCCAGTAATACGTATTTCCCGTGATTAAGTCTTGTACTTTTATCGGCTCATTCCCCATTTGTTCCATTGGAATTCTCACCATCGCTTGCTGGTTATTGAAGGCATCCAAACTGACAACCATCAAGGTTTCGTTGGTCAAATCATCGTCGTACTTATAATACGCCATGACTTGCTCGTTATTCGTGCTACAAAACACAATATTATTGGTTTGTTGCAAGGAAGCTTGCTCGTTGCGAAGCGCATTAATTCTCGTAATCAGTGTCGTTAATTTGTTTTGAATCGTCCAATTCCAGTGATAGTATTCGTATTTTTCTGAATTGAGATATTCCTCTTTGCCGGGCGCCATCGGTTCACAAACGCGGTATTCGAAAACCGGTCCGTAGATTCCGACACTTGAACTTAACGTTGCTGCCAAAAAGTACTTTTGCAGATGCACCGATTCGTTTCCGTTTTGTAAAGCAAACGGATTGATATCTGGCGTATTCGGCCAGAAGTTCGGTCGGTAAAATTCTTTTTGTTCTGTTTGTGTGAGTTCGGTTACATATTCGGTTAACTCTGCTTTAGAATTTCTCCAAGTGAAATACGTATAAGATTGACTAAATCCTTGTTTCGCCAACTCATTCATAATTTTAGGACGTGTGAAAGCTTCCGCTAAAAACAACACATCGGGATGCTTTTTCTTGATTTCGGCAATCAACCAACCCCAAAAAAAAGGGTTTGGTATGTGGATTATCCACGCGATATACTTTGATGTCACATTCTTCAATCCAGAATAAAGCGACGTCTAATAATTCTTTCCAAAGGTTTTTCCAATCCGTCGATTCAAAATAAATAGGTTGAATATCTTGGTATTTCTTCGGAGGATTCTCAGCGTATTGTACTGTTCCGTCTGGTCTCCATTTGAACCATTGTGGAAAATCTTTTACATAGGGATGATCGGGAGCAGCTTGTAAGGCATAGTCCATAGCGACTTCAATTCCCAATGATTTTGCTTTTTTGACTAATGATTTAAAATCTTCTATCGATCCTAATTCAGGATGCGTAGCTTTATGTCCACCATATTGTGATCCAATACCCCAAGGTGAACCCACATCTCCTGGTTCTGCGTTTGTCGCATTGTTTTTTCCTTTGCGATTGACTTCTCCGATGGGATGAATTGGAGGAAAATATAAAGTATCGAAACCCATCTCAGCGACACGTGGCAATAATTTTTCACAGTCTTTAAATGTCCCATGTTTACCTTTTACAGGAGAAGCAGAACGCGGAAAAAACTCATACCAAGTGCTGAACAGCGCTTTCTAGCGATCGACATATATTTGTAATTCCGCCGATTTGTTTTCGATGTAAAGGATTGGATATTTTGAAGATGGCAGTTAATCCTTGCGACATCGCCATTTCAATTGCTTGTCATATTCTTTTTCATCGACAAAATAGGCCGCTGCTTTTTTAAGAAATTCTTTTTCGTCTTTATCTGCTAATTTTTGAACTGCTTTGACGTATTCAGCACCTTCCAAAAGTTCAGATTTTACGTATTGATTGTCTTGAATTTTGCGTTCGGTTCCGTGTTGCCAATTTAAAGCGTAATCAACCCAACCTTCTACAAAATAGCTATAATTTCCTTGTTTTTCTACTTTGAATTCCGCGGTCCACGCATCGTTTTCTGTAGGTCGCATCCGAACGTCTTGCCATTTTTTATCTTTTTCATGTTTGTATTTTACTTGACATTCGATAACGTCATGACCATCTGAAAAAACGTCCGCGGTAACGGTTACTTTTTGTCCAACAATTCTTTTGATTGCGAACGCGCCACCATCTAATTGCGGCAATACATTTTCAATTACAATTCGGGTTTGATGTTGCATTTTATAATTTATTTATGACTTCTAAATTTAATAAAAAATAGAGAAAACAATACCTTGCATTAAAATTTATTGAAATGACAAAGAAAACCAAAAAACCCAACCAAAGTTTGAAAATTCCTAAGATTATCCTCGTGGTTGGTCAATTTTTGTCGTTTATTTCAACAAAATTGACAGTGCTATTTGCCGCAAGATTGTTTACTTCTCCGATTAAACACAAGATTCCAAAACGCGAATTAGAGATGGATCGGAATAGTCGACAAGAAACATTGACTATTCCATCAATTCAGAAGTCAATTGTTGCCTATCATTCTGGCTCCAGTTTGAAAAAAATCCTATTAGTTCATGGCTGGTCTGGAAGAGGAACGCAACTCGTGAAGTTCGCCGAAGCCTTCCAAAAATTGGGCTATCAAATTGTTAGTTTCGACGCGCCCGCGCACGGAAAATCACAAGGAAACACGACCTTACTGCCTGAGTTTATTGCGTCCATTATCGAAATAGAAAAACATTTCGGTCCGTTTGGAAGCGGCAGTAGGGCATTCTTTAGGCGGCATGGCATTACTGAATGCGGTCAAAGATGGACTCCAAATCAAACGATTAACCATCATCGGAAGTGGCGATATTGTAAAGGACATATGGACGACTTTGTCAAAAAGCTCGAACTTCATCCGAAAATCAGCGACATGTTGCGCATTCACTTTGAAAAAATCCAATCGAACGATGGATAGCTATTCCTCGTTTCACGCGGCAGCCGAAATTACAATTCCAGTTTTGGTCATTCATGATGAAAATGATGAAGTGCCTGTCAGCTGTGCGCATCACATTCATCAAAATCTAAAAAATGGCGAATTGATGATTACACAAAACTTAGGCATCGCAAGATTTTAGGAGATGCGGCCGTTATTCAAAAAACAATTCAATTTACTACCTCATGAAATACCCAATAACAAAAACAGAAGAAGAATGGAAAGCGCAATTGGGTCTCGAGCGCTACAAAATCCTGCGTCAAAAAGGAACAGAATTTCCCCACACTGGAAAATACAACCTGCATTTCGAAGCAGGAACCTATTGTTGTGGCGCGTGTGGTGAGGCGTTGTTCAAAAGTGATTCGAAATTCAATTCGCATTGCGGCTGGCCATCGTTCGACGAATCGATTCCTGGAAAAGTAGAATATATTAAAGACACGACGCATGGCATGTTACGAGTAGAAATTTTGTGTGCGAATTGTGGCAGCCACCTTGGACATGTTTTCGATGACGGACCGACGGAAACTGGACAAAGATACTGTGTCAATTCGTTATCGGTCGATTTTAAGTAGTGGGGCGTGCCGGCTCAAGAACATTTCACTAATTCATGAACCTTTTTACGAGCCGTCGGGCTATTCGCTACAATCTTTTGCGGCGAACACCGCCACAAAGGAAAACCGCTGCTATCCCTCACGCAGGCAGTCACTAATCCTTAATGCAGCGCACTGATAAACCTACATTTTAACATATTGGACTCTTCTAGCAATGCTACCGAACCACACTGTTTGGACATCCCAGGCGCCCGTTGAAATTCCTTCCGTGGAACTCCACCAATTACCCAGGGTACTTAAATTTTCAAATCCCGCAGTAGAAAGAGCGTTGCGATCACCTCCTGGCAAACCTGTAAAGCCACTGGAGTTTATGGCGCCGGTATTCGGAGAAAGCCAAAGGGTTGTCCCAATTGATTTTATCTTGCCTCCAGCAACAGCTTCTCCACCCAAAAAGGTGGTCAAAGTTGTCCACTCTGCATCAGTAGGCACATGGCTACCAGTTGGCGCTAAACCTCGAGGGTCATTAATCGCAAACCAATTGTATAATTTGCCATAAATCGGTCCATTGGTTGGGTCGTTGTTGTAATAACACCAAGCACCTGTAGTCAAACTCGCCCACTGCGTTGGATCCGTCACTTGCGGAATCGGGTCGCCATTTCTATAACGGCTAACATTTAGGTTCTTAGTCATCCAAATTTGCGTTCCGATTTGCACTTCTCCATTTTGTGTTGGCACCGTTGGTCGGGCAGCTATTTGCTTTTGTGTTTTGGTTTCTTCGTTGGAACAAGAAGTTATCCCGATTGCTAAAACTAAGATTGCGGCTATGGTGAAGTAATATCTTTTCATGATGATGACTTTCAAAGTTTTCTAAAAGTAGTAAATTTATTTGTGCCTATAACTTTCCTATTCTTAATCTTTGCGCCTTAGCGCCCTTGCGAGCAAAAAACATAAAAAACAGCCGTCGGGTTAGATGTTAAAGTCCTCGACGCTACTTTACACGTCGTGGCTGTGGGCTAACGCTTCCATCCCTTACGCACATCAAAAACAATAGAAATTAATCCTTGACACAACGAACATAATGACCTTCGTTATAACCTGCACCAGACATTCCAGATCCATCAAAAGGGTCTAGCCAGTAACATAAACCCACTGGCCCCGGAGAAGAACTACTACTTGTCAACCAATTAGCATAATAACTTTGAAGCCCTTCAAAATCTGGCCAAGGAGATTCTGGATTTGGCATAGTTGGATCACGATATCCTGCTGTAAGTGCTGTAAAACCACTAGAATTGTTTCCAATTGACGGATAATTCCAAAGCGATTGAACCACACCCTCTTGTCCTCCTAAAAAGTTTTGTAGTGTCAACCATTCTTCAGCAGTCGCGACGTGCCATCCTTGTGGTGCCAATCC
>JADKJG010000016.1:10000-21777 GCA_016722375.1 Bacteroidota bacterium
GGTAATATGTTTATGCCCGATTATTATCCATGCTCGTCCGCTCGACTAGTGAGCTGTTACGCACTCTTTAAATGAATGGCTGCTTCCAAGCCAACATCCTAGCTGTCTGGGCAGACAAACCTCGTTCTTTCAACTTAACATATATTTGGGGACCTTAGCTGATGGTCTGGGTTCTTTCCCTCTCGGACTTGGACCTTAGCACCCAAGCCCTCACTGCTGGTGAAACATTATATAGCATTCGGAGTTTGTCAGGAATTGGTAGGCGGTGAAGCCCCCGCATCCAATCAGTAGCTCTACCTCTATATAACTTTACGCGCAACGCTGCACCTAAATGCATTTCGGGGAGTACGAGCTATTTCCGAGTTTGATTGGCCTTTCACCCCTACCCACAGGTCATCCGAAGACTTTTCAACGTCAACCGGTTCGGACCTCCACTATGTGTTACCACAGCTTCATCCTGCCCATGGGTAGATCACACGGTTTCGCGTCTAACACTACTGACTAAAGCGCCCTATTCAGACTCGCTTTCGCTACGGATCCGTACTTAAGTACTTATCCTTGCCAGCAACGTTAACTCGTAGGCTCATTATGCAAAAGGCACGCCGTCACCCCACGAAAGGGCTCCGACCGCTTGTAAGCGTATGGTTTCAGGATCTATTTCACTCCGTTATTCACGGTTCTTTTCACCTTTCCCTCACGGTACTGGTTCACTATCGGTCTCTCAGGAGTATTTAGCCTTAGCGGATGGTCCCGCCAAATTCAGACAGGGTTTCACGTGCCCCGCCCTACTCAGGATACCACTATTCATTACACTCGTTACCCATACGGGGCTATCACCCTCTATGGCGTCACTTTCCAGTAACTTCCAGTTCCTTGCGCAAGGAATATCGTGGTCCTACAACCCCAATATTGCCGTAACAACATTGGTTTGGGCTAATCCGCGTTCGCTCGCCACTACTTACGGAATCACTTTTGTTTTCTTCTCCTCCGCCTACTTAGATGTTTCAGTTCAGCGGGTTTGCCCACCTATCGGTGTACTATGTCTTCAACATAGTGGGTTGCCCCATTCGGATATCTACGGATCAATTCGTGTGTGCCAATCCCCGTAGCTTTTCGCAGCTTATCACGTCCTTCTTCGCCTCTGAGAGCCTAGGCATCCCCCATACGCCCTTATTTTGCTTATTGTACTTTTATTTTAGATCATAGATGATAGAACTTTGTTCTTTCTACTTTTAACTATTTTCTTATATCAATATGTCAATGAACTTTCTTAATTTTTAAATATTTTCTTATCTCAATATGTCAATGAACTTTATTCCCGTAGGAATTGTGGAGAATATCGGAGTCGAACCGATGACCTCCTGCGTGCAAGGCAGGCGCTCTAGCCAGCTGAGCTAATCCCCCTTTTTAATTAATTCTGAATTACGAATTGAATTATGAAACTCATAATTCTCACCTCTAAATTTCCTTAAATAAACAAACAAAGTAGTCCCGCCCAGACTCGAACTGGGGACCCCTACATTATCAGTGTAGTACTCTAACCAGCTGAGCTACGAGACTCTGTTTTTGCTTAAAATATAAAACTTCCATTTGTATTATTTGAACTAACAGCGAGAGTAATTAAATCTAAGCTTTGATAACTAATAATTGCGTCTTTCTCTAGAAAGGAGGTGTTCCAGCCGCACCTTCCGGTACGGCTACCTTGTTACGACTTAGCCCTAGTTACCAGTTTTACCCTAGGCAGCTCCTTGCGGTCACCGACTTCAGGCACCCCCAGCTTCCATGGCTTGACGGGCGGTGTGTACAAGGCCCGGGAACGTATTCACCGGATCATGGCTGATATCCGATTACTAGCGATTCCAGCTTCACGGAGTCGAGTTGCAGACTCCGATCCGAACTGAGAACGGTTTTATAGATTCGCGCCTGGTCACCCAGTGGCTGCTCTCTGTACCGTCCATTGTAGCACGTGTGTAGCCCAAGGCGTAAGGGCCGTGATGATTTGACGTCATCCCCACCTTCCTCACAGTTTGCACTGGCAGTCTTGTTAGAGTTCCCGACTTGACTCGCTGGCAACTAACAACAGGGGTTGCGCTCGTTATAGGACTTAACCTGACACCTCACGGCACGAGCTGACGACAACCATGCAGCACCTTGTAAATTGTCTTGCGAAAGATCTGTTTCCAAACCGGTCAATCTACATTTAAGCCTTGGTAAGGTTCCTCGCGTATCATCGAATTAAACCACATGCTCCACCGCTTGTGCGGGCCCCCGTCAATTCCTTTGAGTTTCATTCTTGCGAACGTACTCCCCAGGTGGGATACTTATCACTTTCGCTTAGCCACTGAAGTTGCCCCCAACAGCTAGTATCCATCGTTTACGGCGTGGACTACCAGGGTATCTAATCCTGTTCGCTACCCACGCTTTCGTCCATCAGCGTCAATCCATTAGTAGTAACCTGCCTTCGCAATTGGTATTCCATGTAATCTCTAAGCATTTCACCGCTACACTACATATTCTAGTTACTTCCTAATAATTCAAGTCTAGCAGTATCAATGGCCGTTCCATCGTTGAGCGATGGGCTTTCACCACTGACTTATTAAACCGCCTACGGACCCTTTAAACCCAATGATTCCGGATAACGCTTGGATCCTCCGTATTACCGCGGCTGCTGGCACGGAGTTAGCCGATCCTTATTCTTACAGTACCGTCAAGCTCCCTCACGAGGGAGTGTTTCTTCCTGTACAAAAGCAGTTTACAATCCATAGGACCGTCTTCCTGCACGCGGCATGGCTGGATCAGGCTTGCGCCCATTGTCCAATATTCCTCACTGCTGCCTCCCGTAGGAGTCTGGTCCGTGTCTCAGTACCAGTGTGGGGGATCTCCCTCTCAGGACCCCTACCCATCGTCGCCTTGGTAAGCCGTTACCTTACCAACTAGCTAATGGGACGCATGCTCATCTTTTACCGTTGGAACTTTAATTATCAAATGATGCCATTCGATAATACCATGAGGTATTAATCCAAATTTCTCTGGGCTATCCCTCTGTAAAAGGTAGATTGCATACGCGTTACGCACCCGTGCGCCGGTCTCTAGTATTGCTACTATACCCCTCGACTTGCATGTGTTAGGCCTGCCGCTAGCGTTCATCCTGAGCCAGGATCAAACTCTTCATCGTATATTGTCGCTGTTTAACTCAGCATTTTTTATCGACGAATTTCTAAGCTTAATTCAAATCTTTCGACTCTCTTACTCTCTTTTTTCTGTTTTAGAATCTCTTCTAAAACGGCTGTCAATTCAATATGTCTAGGAACGTGTTCTTCTTTTTTCTATCGCCTTCATTCTCAAAGCGGGTGCAAAAGTAATTATTCTTTTCTTCTAAACAAGCCTTTTGTAAAATAAATTTTAATTTTATTTTCTCAAACCTCGTTATCAGTAATTTATATGAACATCCCTCTTTCGCGGGGTGCAAAGATAAGCACTTATCTAACTTTTATCCAAAAATTTCCTAACCTTTTTTTACTTTGTTTATAACTTGTTGGGATTGCGTTTGTTGCCTTAATTTTGCTCCACCGAGCCGGACGTAGGGCAAGACGCAAAGGCTATAAAAAATCTGTCTTTGAAATCAAGGGCCATAGCCCCGATAGCAGGGGAAAATCCTTTGCTTTTTCCTTTTAAAAGCAAAAGATTGTACGGATAGCGGGAAATACCGAAAAGGAAACTGAAAGATTAATCGAAACGAATAGCTTTGACAGGGGAAATTTTGGTAATAATATAGGATGGAATCAATAAAACCAAAAGGCAAATGATTATTGTTCCAATATTGAGCGCCACGATATACATCCAATTGAGGTAGACTGGCGCTTCGTTGACGTAATAATTTTCGGGGTTGAGTTGAATGATTCCGAAATATTTTTGGATGAGCAGCAATCCGATTCCAATAAGATTTCCCCAAAATAATCCTCTTGTCATTAGGTAAAACGCGTTATATAAGAATATTTTCGATCGTCCAATTGTTGGCGCCCAATGCTTTGAGGATTCCGATCATTTGGGTTCTTTCGAGGATGAGCACCAATAAAGCGACGACCATATTAATGGTAGCGACTGCAATCATAACGATAAGAATAACAATAATATTGAAATCGAAAAGTTGCAGCCACTCGAATATATAATAGTACTTTTCGGCAATGGTTTGGGTGTCGAGTGTGGAGTTGGTTTGCTCGTAGACTTCTTCTCCTTTGGTTTTAATTTGCGTGAAATCATCGACAAAAACTTCAAAGGCACCGACTTGATCTGGCTGCCATTTATTGATGCGCTGAACATGTCGAATATCACCTATAATATAAGAAGCATCAAATTCTTGAATGCCAGAATTATATATTCCAACGACTTTAAAAACCCGCAAATTCGGTAGTTGATTGTTACCTTCTTTCATGAAAAAGGTATTGAACGTGGTGCCTAATTTTAGATTGAGTCGATTGGCTAAATATTGGGAAATTAAGATTTCATTGTTTAATTGGTGTGCCATCGGGGATTCTTCCTGAAATAATATATTCTCGAATGTTTTTCCATTGGTAATCTTTGCCGACACCTTTTAAAAATAATTCCTTCAAAAGCAGTTTCGGTTCTGATAATCCCGCTTTGCTGGCAACTGCTTGAATATGATTGATTCCTTCGACCGCTTTAAATTGGGGATAAAAATCTTGATGCGTTGAAATGGGCGTTACACTAACTTGCGATTGGTTGTCATCGAAGCTGGAAATGATAATATGTCCGTTGAAAGCCGAAACTTTTTCACGAATTTTTCCTGTAAACCAATTCCCGTCGCAACAGAAACAATCATCATAATCATTCCAATTGCTATAGCCGCAATTGCAATTTTTATAATTGGTGCAGAAATACTACTTTTACGCCCTTTAGCCGTAATGAGTCTTTTGGCTATAAAATATTCTAGATTCAATTTGGTTTTGCTGTGGATTTAAGGTTTCAAAAAATACAGTTTTAGAACGATTTTAGGATTAATTTATTTAGGATTTATGATTAATGATATCGGATATCGGTTCCACCCAACTGTTTTAGCATCAAAAAAAAGATACGGCTTGCTTTTGCTAATTTCCATTGTATTTGTTTCGTGTAAAACTGCGAAGCCTGTCAATTATTCTGCTCCACAAGCAACGATGGTGAAAAGCAAAGTCAAATCGGTAAAGTTTATGACTGGCGCCGAAAATATGGCGAGTTATTTCTCTTTATTAAAAAAAAGAAAGTAGGCATCTTAACCAACCAATCTGGACTAGTTTCCTATGATTATGGCTATTCGATTACAGACACAGTGAAGCATATGCAACAAACTGGAATCAAAACGGCTACCATGCATATCGTTGATTATATTGTAAGAACACTAAAATCGATTTGATCAAAATTTATGCGCCGGAGCACGGTTTTCGCGGTACTGCTGACGCTGGAGAATTGATTGTTGATGGAAAAGACACCAAAACTGGTTTGCCGATTATTTCCCTTTATGGCAATCAAAAAAGCCATCGGCAGAGCAACTACAAGGTATTGAAGTATTACTTTTTGATCTTCAAGATGTTGGCGCTCGTTTTTTATACCTACATTTCTTCCCTGCATTATGTGATGGAAGCCTGCGCAGAAAATAATATTGAACTCATTGTTTTAGACAGACCTAATCCCAACGGCAACATTGTAGACGGGCCAATTCTCGAGAAGGAATACAGCAGTTTTGTTGGGATGCACCCGATTCCTGTAATGCACGGCATGACGATTGGCGAATATGCCTTGATGATTAATGGCGAGAAATGGCTGAAAGACAGCATTCAATGTAAATTGAAAATTGTGCCTTGCGAAAATTACCGACGTGAAATGTCCTATAGCCTACCGGTAAAACCTTCCCCAAATTTACCCAACGACCAAGCGATTAATTTATATGCTAGTTTGTGCTTTTTTGAAGGTACAAATGTTAGCATTGGACGAGGCACGAACAAACAATTTCAAATTTATGGTTCACCATACCTGACGACAAATCATTACAGTTTTACGCCAGCTCCCAATGAAGGCGCTAAAGATCCTCCGTGGAATGGCACCATTTGTTGTGGTGAAGATTTGACCCAAGTGCCAAAAGTGAATCACCTAGAATTGAAATGGCTGATCAAAGCTTATAAAGAAACCGAAGAACCGTCTAAGTTTTTTAATTCTTATTTCACCAAATTAGCGGGAACAAAAGTGCTGCAGCAGCAAATTGAAGGAGGTCTGTCGGAAGAGGAAATTCGCGTCACGTGGAAAACAGGCATTGAAAAATTTAAGGAAATGAGAAGAAAGTATTTGATCTATCCTGATAGCTTTTTTGTTCGCCAACGAGACCAATTGATTTGAATTATTTGCCTTTTGAAGGTTGGTTTTTTTAGGAGCTTTTTCCAGCTATCCACTTTATCTTTTGCGTCGAACGCCGCCGCAAAAGGATGCCGTTACTATCTGGGCTAGGGCATAGATTAGACGATGTAATCTTACGGTCTTATAATCTTATAGTCTAAAAATCCATTTAAGGCAATCGCTTCTTCATTGCTTCTACAATGTTGAAAACTGCGGGACAAATCGCTACATTTTTCAAAGTCAAATCGGTAATTTGCTGGAACTTTTTTCTGTCCGTATGCGGAAATTCTCGACAGGCTTTAGGCCGAACTTCATAAATCATACAGTAATTTTCCGCGTCTAGAAAAGTGCATGGAACACTTTGCAATACGTAATCTTGGTCTTCATCGATACGCAAATACTGCGCTATAAATTGTTGTGGTTTTTGTCGCAAGTGTTTGAGATCCGTTCGATATCTGCTGACGTAAAAAGCGGTCCAGTGGTTTTGCAGCAGTTGGCACAAGTCAAACAATCTGTTTTTTGAATTCGGCATCGTGCAGTTCTTGCATGACATAATCTAAATTCTTTGGGGTTTTCTTTTTAGCTTGTCAAAATACTTTTTGCTTTCGAGATGCGTATCTTTGGCTAGTTTTTCGATGTCGTTTAATGACGGTTTTAGACTCATAATTTGGATGATTACGACAAATATAATCAACTTTAACTACTAACCAAGAACCAATCTGTTCTGGCAAGAACACAACAAAACTAAACCAGATAAACTGTTCCTAAACCACCTAAACTCCTAGAAATGAAAGACCTTTTTCGGAAAAGCCATCCTCGATTTTCAAACTAACAACGCTCCAGAAGACTTGATTACAGAAACTTCCATTTCGGAAGCGGATGAAATGAGCGTGGCGTATTTGTTTCGTTCCTATGAAGAAATGCCTGCCATGGAACAAACCGCATTGCGATTGTCCAAAGGAAAAGTTTTGGACGTAGGTTGTGGAGCTGGAAGCCATAGTTTGTATTTACAGGATGAAAAACGACTCGACGTTACTGCGATTGATATTTCACCAAACGCCATTGAAGCCTGCCAACTTCGAGGCATTGCAAGGCTCGAGTGCAAAATGTGATGACCATTGAAAATGAAAAATTCGATACGATTTTGCTAATGATGAATGGCGCTGGCATGTGTGGGCGACTTAAGAAGCTTGGGGCATTTCTTTCTAAATTAAAGACATTATTAAATGAAAACGGGCAAATCTTGGTGGATAGTTCCGACATCATTTATATGTTTGACGACGATGAAGATGGCGGCAAATGGATACCTTCCGACAATGAATATTATGGAGAATTGGTTTTCAACATTACCTATAAAGGCGAAAAAGAAATTCCATTTGATTGGATGTACGTTGATTATAATACACTTCAAAATGCTGCAATTGCCAATGGGCTGCAGTGTGAATTGGTTTTAGAAGGAGAACATTTTGACTTTTTAGCGCGGCTTTTCATTGATTAGAAGAATGGGATTAGAGGAAAGAGACAAGAAAGAAAACAATTTATGGAAAAATTTGATTTAGAAAAATTACGATTCCCAATTGGGGCATTTTGCGCACCATCAAAGTATGACGACAAAATCATTGTCGAACAAATTGAAGCAATTGCAAGTTTTGCCTCTAGGTTGAAAAATGAAGTTTCGCATTTATCGGATGTACAATTGGACACCGTATATCGACCCGAAGGCTGGACAATTCGACAAGTTGTTCACCATTGCGCAGACAGCCATATGAATTGTTTGATTCGAATTAAGTTGATGCTTACAGAAGAGACGCCAACTATTAAACCATACAAAAAGAGCTATGGTCTGAACGAACGATAACCGAACAATGCCTATCGCACGTCACTTGTTTTGTTAGAGGGATTGCACTTTAGATTGCAGTGGATGCTTTCGAACTTAACTGCTAGCGATTTTGAGAGACGGTATATTCATCCGCAATACGGAAAAGAATTCCCTCTATATGAAGTAGTAGCACTTTATGCTTGGCATGGCGACCATCATTTGGCACATATTGTTTCTTTAAAGAAAAGGCAAGGTTGGCAATAAATATAGCTCGCAAGGCGCAGAGACGCAAAGCTATTGCTAGTTAAAAAAAATCCCGAGAGCAGTTCACTTTCGGGATTCTTTATGATGATTTAAAAAACTACTATTTCTTGATCAACTTATCTGATTTCAAGAATTGTCCTTGATTGTAGATTCTTAAATAATACGTTCCTGAGGTAAATCCTTCTATATTAATCACATTATTAGCTAATGATAATTTGTGTTTTTACCAACTGTCCCATCGTGTTAAAGATTTCAACTTCGTCTATTTCGACTTGTGGAGAGGTAATCATAAAATATTTTGAAACGGGATTTGGGTAGACCGCAATGGCTCTTATCGCTTCCACTTCATTCAATCCTAAAACCGAACAACCGTTAGAGGTTAACAAGCTCAATCTCGGTCCTGCCAATGTATTTTGCATAATTGTTTTTTGCCCTGCGGTGAAGAAAGCCATACACGCATCATCTACATAATCCATAAAATTCATAAACATCGCACCATTTGCAGAATTTCTGCAGGTATTTGCATTGCTATGAAAATTAGGACAGTTATAATGTGGATTGTCGGTTGCAGGCGTGTCAGTCACTCCATCATTATTGGCGCTAGACCCGCAACTACTACCATCATCTCCCCATGGATGCTCTAGTCCGAAATAGTGTCCGATTTCATGCGTACCTGTTCTACCTTTATTAAATGGTGCACTCGCAGTACCAGTTGTACAAAAAACTGATCTCCAATACACAAACCATCAAATGCCTGTCCAGCGGCAGAAGGAAGATAAGCAAAAAACCCAACAGTGTATTATCTGAAAAACGTCCAAACCAGATATTTAAATATTTAGTTGGATCCCAAGCCAACTCACCAGCAGCCAAATAATAACTGTCCTCAAAAACAAAACTAGAACCTACTGATTTTCTTGTAATCCCGGTAGTTGCAGCACCTGCTGGTGTTCGAGTTGCTTTACAAAACGCGATTTCCACATCGGCTCCCAAAGGTCTAAAAGCAGCTGGAACTACAGAATTGAAATCTGCATTTAGTTTTCGATAATCGTTATTTAAAACCGTCAATTGAGAATTGATTTGGCATCACTTATATTTTGAGTGGCATTTTTATATAACACGTGGAAAACGACTGGAATAGTTACCACAACAGCGGGAGAATTCGTTCCGCGAAGAAAGTTGGCTTGTTCGTTATTTGGGTTTTGGATATACTCCATCACATCCTGATGATGCTCAGAAAAGCCCGGAACATTATTTTTAAGTTCATTTAGTTTTGTATTCGTCGAACAGGTTCTCTGCGAGAAAACAGCAACAGAACACAGAAGAATCAAAAGAGTAAGGATTTTTTTCATGATTGGTCGTATAATTAGGATACAATAATACAAACAATATTTTGAAAATTAATTTAAAAGCATCTTAATTTTAACCAGTTGAATGTAAACTATTTGCGCCTTTATTTCAACAAATCGTTGTTCATCTTTATTGATGATAATGCGTCAAATAAGGTATCCAAGTCCGCAGGATTGTTATATGCGTTTAATGAAATTCTAATAAAAGTCCCGTGGTCAATCTTCATGATAGGAATTTCAATTTTATATTCGCTATATAATATTTCTTTCAGACCAACTGGATTATTGGTGTTGATTGGAATACTACACATTTGTCCAAGGAATTCTGAAGAGATTGGACAAATCGGTTGGGTTCCTAGCAGCGTACAAAATCGCTCGTAATTTTCTAGAATCAACTGTTTGGAGATTGCGATTGTTCTTTCCAATTGTGGTCGGTTAGGAACTGAATTGCCGCTGGCGCTGTTAGAAAAGCCGAAATATCTCTTGTGCCTTGATGCTGATGATAGTCTAGAAATCTACTATTCGAAGGATTTTCGCTTTGATAACCCCAGCCCACGATTAACGGATCTATTTCTTTTTGACGTTCTCTTTTTACGTATAAAAACGAACAGCCTTTTGGTGCCAACATCCATTTGTGGAGCGTTCCTGTATAAAAATCTGGATCTAATTCCGTTAGGTTTAAGTTGATGTGGCCCGGTGCATGCGCACCATCTATAATCGTAATCAAACCCAATGCCTTCGCCTTTTGAATAATCTCTTTTACTGGAAAAATTAAAGCAGTTGCACTAGAGATTTGATTGAGGAATACGATTTTTGTTTTGGAGGTGTAGCCGCTCCAAAATTCTTCAAGTAGACTTTCTTTGGATTGAACTGGATTGAAATATTTTGTCGAATGTATTTGGCATTGGACTTCTCGCAGTAGAAATTCCACGCTCTGTCCATCGCGCCATATTCATGATTTGTGGTGAGAATTTTCGTCACCGGGCTGCAAACCATGCTGCGCATAATCGTATTAATAGCAATTGTCGGATTTGCCGTAAAGAAAAATCATCTGGCGCTGCAACCAACATAATTTGCTAATGCGTCTTTGGCAGATTGAAGATACTTGGGTGCTTTTTTTTGTATAAACTGCACCGGTTCCCATTCTAATTCTTTTGCCAATATTGATAATTCTCGAGTATTGGTTTTGGACAAGCACCAAAGGAGCCATGATTGAGAAAGGTGATTTCTGGGATTGAGAAGAAATTGCGATTTTAGGTTCATTTCTAATTGGTGCTAATTGGAATGGGTAAGTAATATTTTACACGCACAACTTTGCCCTCTTTTCGTCCTGGAATCCATTTGGGTGAAAGCTGCATCACGCGTTCGGCTTCTGCTCCAGTGCCGAAACCGATATCTCTTGTCGTGTAGATGTCGGTGAGCGTTCCATCTATTTCAACGATGAAGGATACGAATACTTTGCCGATGAGTTCGGGAACCTCTGGCTTTTTGAAGTTTTGTTTGATAAAGTCGTAAAGCGCATCGTCCCCTGCATAAAACATGGGCGGGATATCGGCGTCTTTCATTTCGACGATAGGTTCATCACTTACCGTTGGCTCTTGCGCAAGAAGTAATTGCAATGAAAAACAAACAAATAATATTGAGAGTGAAATTTTCATAGCGACTGAATTTAAACTATTTACTTTAAAACCATGGGGAACTTGATGTCAATACTAATTGGTTTTCCGCCTCTTTTTGCTGGAATCCATTTTGGACATTTGTTGAGCACTCTGATAAATTCGACACCAGAATCAACATCGATCATTTCGACCAGTTTGATGTTTTTGAGAGATCCATCAGTATCAATGGTAAACGAGGCGATCATTCGACCTGTTTTTTTTACTTTAGAATATTTGAATTGCTCGTGCACAAAATCACTAAATTTTCGATTCCACCACTGCTGAATTGTGCTTCTACACGATCTC
>JADKJG010000017.1 GCA_016722375.1 Bacteroidota bacterium
GAGAAGCCCGCCTGAAGCATGTAGAGGTTTTTATCCTTGCGGTAAAGATCCTTCACTCCGTCCATTTCATATTTATACTTGTCTTTCTTAGGTCTCCATTCATAAACCACGGCTGCATCGCCGCCAAAGTTGGGCGCGGCATGATCGAAGTTGAATTTGAATTTATAGTTGTCCGTAAAATTGAAGTTATCGGAATGGCCGTAGTTCAAATCGCTATTATTAATGCTAAGGGTTTCGCTGTTTTTCCATTCGTATTGAATATTTTTGGAGTAGAGATAGGTAGCACCTATACCTTGAAGGAGTTTAAAAGTGCCACCTACTTTCAGCATGTGTTCGCCTTGATCTAAAACTACTCGAGAGTAGGTCACTCCGTAATCAGCCCACGCCATGGTGCGGATGGCTATGTTTCTATCCGAAAAAGATTGGTTAAAGAATGGAGTAGCCTTGGTACCCACTCCGTAATAAATAATCTGGGAAAGGGTTTGGTCTATGCCATCCACATTGGTGACCATGTTGGCATGGTAAGAAAAGGCTACGGCGTTTTTGTTTTTCTTTCCGAATGAAAACATGAAAGACAATGGCCCCTGAACTTGCAAGCCGATGTAAGCATTTTTCGCCCGACCATTCAGTCGTTCGTGCAGGTTCACGTCTTTATCAAAATTTGAAAAAATAGAGGGATGGGTGATTGCCTTTCCGTCCAGACCGATGTAATTATTGCCTGCCGAGAAGCCAAAATTGATGAGGTTGATGTCGGCAATAAAACGGCTATCAGCAATAGCGGGATTATAGTTGACGTTGGTAATGCCGCCATAGTTACTACTGCGCAGTCCCAGAAAAAACTGTGCTTGAGCAAAAGTAGCTGATAAAAAAAGGAAGGTAAATAGAGGTAGAAATTTCTTCATAGTAAGGGGTTTAGTAGCCTCAAAGGTAAAATTTCAACTGAATCGTTTTAATGGATTTTCCACCGTCGCATTTGCTGCTACATTTGCGCGCAGCATGAACAAATCTTCTTCTAAATTTTTGATTTATTTAATAATCGTTACGTCCATTTGTGTGGCCCTCCAATTTGTTTGGAATATGCAAATGGAAGAAGACATGAAGTTGAAAAGCGGCTATGCACTGTTAGGATTTTTTGTGGTGAGCGTGGTTTTGGTTCATCTGTTTCTGTCGCGGGCAGCAAAGGGCAGTCCGCAAGGGTTTGTAAGAAGTTTTATGCTGGCTACAGTCTTGAAGTTTTTTGCTTATCTCACGGTGTTAATAGGCTTCCTCTTGTATTCTTCTGAAAACAAGAAAACGCTGATTCTGCACTTCCTTTTCTACTACGCGGTCTTCACCGTGTTAGAGGTCAGCCACTTGTATTCAGAGCTAAGGAAGAAGAAGGATGCGTTATAAAGTTAAATCGTCCGACAATCGTTTCCCTACGGATCCACATCCACTTTCACATCCACACTCTTCAGTTCAGCCATAGACTTCATTTTATTCATCACTTGTAGCAAGGCCTGTTTCATGGCCGACAAATCTTTGTTTTGGGGATGGCTTTTAATCAGCACTTCGCGGATATAAAAATTATTGATTTTGGAAATGAAAGGCGGTGCCGGGCCGAGGATGATAGCAAGTTGTGTTTTGCGGATCTCGTTGGCTAAGAAAAGCGCCGCCTGTTCTACGTTATTCACCTGCCGGTGACGCAGGGTTATCTGCATCATGCGCGTATGGGGAGGATAGCTGAATTGCAGGCGATGTAGCAATTCGGTTTCAAACATCTTTTGGTAGTCGCCGTTCACCACGTTTTGAATGACCGGATGGCTTGGGTCAGAAGTTTGAATAATAACTTTCCCCTTTTTATTTTTCCTCCCTGCTCTTCCCGCTACCTGCATCATCAGTTGAAAAGCTCGCTCGTGCGAACGAAAGCCGGGATGATGAATGAGTTGGTCGGCATTCATAATCCCCACCAAACTGACGTGGTCGAAATCTAATCCCTTGGTCACCATTTGGGTGCCTACCAGAATATCTACTTCGCGGTTTTCAAATTGGGCAATGACATTGGCATGACCATGTTTTGTTTTGGTAGAGTCATAATCAAGCCGGCTGACTTTAGCTGTCGGAAACAATGTGGCGATTTCATCCTCAATTTTTTCAGTACCGGTACCCACAATGTCTAGGTCTATCGCGCCGCAGGACTTGCAATGGTCAGACATCTTTTCATAATAACCGCAGTAATGGCAAATCAATTTGTTCTGAAACTTATGGTAGGTCAGGCTCACATCACATTGCTTGCAGCGATATACATGGTTACAGGTTTTGCAAACCTGATAGTTGGCAAAGCCCCGACGGTTGAGGAAGAGGATCACTTGCTCGCGATTCTCGAGCGCAAGACCAATGGCCTCTATGAGTTGGGAAGTAAAACTGCCTTTCATTTTTTTTCGCTTCAGCTCTTCGCGAATGTTGGCAGTAAGAATCTCAGGCATTTCAATACCACCATACCGACTCATTAGTTTCACCAATCCAAATTTGTCATGTACCGCATTGTAGGAAGATTCGAGCGAGGGAGTGGCAGTACCTAGAATAACCTTAGCGCCAAACAGTTGAGCCAGCATAATGGAGGCATCGCGTGCGTGATAGCGCGGAGCGGGATCCATTTGTTTGAGTGCGGAGTCGTGCTCTTCATCAACGATTACTAATCCCAAATCATGATAAGGGAGAAGCAGGGCTGAACGCGCACCGAGAACAATCTTGTATTGGTTATGTAATACTTTATTCCATATTTCTACTCGTTCATTTTGGTTGAACTTAGAGTGATAGATACCCACCGTATTGCCAAATACTTTTCGAAGCCGGTTGATGATTTGTGCCGTAAGAGCAATTTCCGGCAGCAGATAAAGTACCTGTTTGTTTTGTTGAAGAACCTCTTTGATTTTCTCAATATAGATATTCGTTTTGCCACTTCCTGTTACCCCATGCAACAACACGACATTTTTCGTTTCAAAATGCTGATTAATTTCTAGTAAGGCTTTTTCTGGGCTTCGTTTAATGCCGGGGCATCGGCGGTATCAGTTTGAATGTTTCCAAGGCGCGAAACTTCCATTTTGAATTCCATGAATACCCCCCGCTTGACTAAGGCAGATAATACTGCAGCAGAACTTTTGGAAAGACTTAATAATTCACTTTTCCGGATGAATTTTGATTTATGATGTAGTTGGGTGAAAGCCAATAAAAGCTCTACCTGTTTGGGTGCTCGACCTAATTCTGCATATAGTTCTTCCAAGGCAGTATCACCAACGTACTTTTCATCCAAGCGTATGTAGGTTTCTTTGCGCACTTTGAATTTCTCGGATAATTCTTCCGACGAAATCGCAATGCCGAGATTAAAAAGAGTTTTCAACTCCTTGTAAACCGATTGTTTTTGTAAACATTGCTGAGCCTTCGCCAGATCAATTTCCCTAGTATTACGGAGCAATTGCACTAGTAAAAACTCAGGTTCGGTTAAGGATTCAAAATCTCCGTCGTAGTTTTCGTTATAGCGTATTTTTGTTTCGCTCGACAATTTTAAACCGGAGGGCAAAGCCACCGCCATTACTTCGCCTAGAGTACATACATAATACCGACTGATCCATTCCCAGAATTTTAATTGAACAGGTGTGATAATGGCCTCCTCATCGGCAATAGATTCAATCAATTTGGCAGGTACCGAGGGGGCCTGATGGTGGACTTGCTGAACGATAGCAGAGTAAAATCTCTTCTTTCCAAACTGGACAATTACCCGTTGGCCTACTTTCACAAACTCCACCCAATCTATCGGTACAGCATAAGTATAGGCCTGTGGTAGTGCTAAGGGAAGAATGACATCTACGTATGTAACTAAGGAAGACATTCCGGCAAAGTAAGAAGGAAATTTGTTTTCTCGGTACTGATATTTTAACGCAGCTTATAAGAAGACAAACAGCTATGCTGATACCTTTGCCACTTGTGAAATTTTGCGCGCTTATACTTTTCCTTTTTGCTCTCACACCTTCAAGCATGGCCTTAGACCGATTGCTTGGAAAAAAAATAGTTGTCAATGAGGGTGCATATAATATGGTGAAAGATGCTACAGAAGATTTGCGGGCGCATTTGTCAGAGGCCTGTGGAGTCAATTTCACTATAGAAAAACAGGACAGCAGTATTACCACAGGAATTTTTCTTAATCTGCTTTATCCAAGAAAGGACTCAGCTTATTTAAAAAGACTGGATATAGATAATCAGGATGTTTTCCTTTTAGAAGGGGATGGAAAACGTTTTGTTAAAATATCTGCATTTTCAAAACAAGGCTTAGTGAACGGCATTTATACCTATTTGGATCGTCTTGGTTTTCGATGGTATTATCCGGGTGAGCTTTGGAAATATGTTCCAAAGTTAATGGACGTTGGTATTTCAATAGACACCATCGAAAAACCCGACTTTGTTTTACGTGCCTTTTTCGGAACCTTCGGCACACCTCGAAACCGAGTAATTGACAAGAATGCTATAGTTGACAGGGAATGGAATCTATGGTCAGTACGCAATCGTTTAGGAGGTACTTACTCCTTGAAGGGGCATGCCTGGGGAGATTTCTTTTGGAGGAATATTCAAACCTTCTTAAAGCATCCTGAATATGCTGCTTTGGTGAATGGGAAACGTTCGGAATTAAACTCCGGCGGCATTAAATTTTGTACCAGTAATAAAGGGTTGCAAGAATTATTTGTGCAAGATAGAGTGGCGGAGTTGAAGAAGAATATGAATGATATTCCAAACCGCCCTGTATATACTGTTTCCGTGGAGCCCTCGGATGGCGAGGGTTTCTGTGAATGTGATGAATGCAGGAAATTAGGAACGATCAGCACCCGCGTTTTTCTTTTGGCAAATTTGGTAGCAAAAGAGTTTCAAAAAGTTTCTCCCAAGGCATTTGTCAATTTGTATGCTTACAACAAACATGCTGCCCCGCCTGATATTGCTTTGGAACCCAATGTAATAGTCCAGATTATTCCTTACGGATATCAGGACTATACTTCGCCTGAAGTGATGTTCAAAGAATGGAAACTGAAATGCAATCACCTGTTTGTCTATGATTATTATGGATTACCCATTCTGAATCTGGACAAGCCTTTGCAAGGGAGTTTGACTCCGATCGAATTTGCTAATCGAATTCGTTTCTGGCATGATCAAGGTATTAAAGGAATCACTTTGGAGAGTTCCTATAGTATAGGCGCCACTGGATTAGGGCTTTATCTCTTCTCCCGATTGTCGTGGAATATCAATACAAATGTCGAAAGGGAGGTAAGCGAATTCTATCAAAAAATATATGGAAATGCCGCCGGCAAGGTTCGCCAAGCACAGAGTGCGTTAGAAACTGACACCAATTTGATAGATAAGAGAATAAGCCTGCATTTGGCAAGTCGTATCATTGACTCGCAAGAAACAGCTACGCAAAACGACACAATACTGGGCGCTCGATTAACTAGTTACAAAGCCTATCTCCTCTATTTGAATTTTCTTTATGACTTTCAACGTAACGAAATAACTGAAGATACTACAGCGATTGATCGTTTAATGACCTTTGTCTATGGGACATTCTTCTTAAAAATGGTTCATCCTTTCCCTGTTTCTGAATGGCTTAAAAATTATGGTGCCAATCCGGAGTATGCAAAAAGGTGTTGGGATACCTTCAACCCGACAAAAAAAGGGATGAAGTTTTCTTCCGTCAGGCAATGGCGAAAAGAGGAGATAGACGCGGCCTTTCGTGAATCTGTTACCAGGACGGATTAAATCCATTCAGTCAAAAACCGAGTAGAAACACCTTAAAACCCGGTCATTTTGGCATTATTTCCTCTTGAATTTTGAAAATTCCTTTTTACCTCTATTTTCGCACCGCCCTTTAAAAAGATAATACACAATATACATGGCAAACGTTGGAAAAATAAAGCAAATAATAGGTCCGGTGGTGGATGTTAGTTTTGATGCAGCAGGGTCAAAGCTACCTCAAATTATGAGCGCACTGCAAGTGACTAGAGATAATGGTCAGAAAGTAATTTTGGAAGTCCAACAGCACTTAGGTGAAGACTCTGTCCGCACAGTGGCAATGGATTCTACCGATGGTCTTCGCAGGGGAATGGATGCAGCGGACTTGGGCGCGCCAATTACAATGCCGGTTGGAGAATCTATCAAAGGAAGATTATTTAATGTTATTGGAGAAGCCATTGACGGGATTAATATTCCGGTGAGCAGAGAAGGGGGATATCCCATTCACCGAATGCCGCCTGCCTATGAAGATTTAGCAACTGAATCAGAAGTTCTATTTACCGGGATTAAAGTAATTGATCTTCTAGAGCCTTATGCCAAAGGAGGTAAAATTGGTCTCTTTGGAGGAGCAGGAGTAGATAAGACTGTGTTAATCATGGAACTTATCAATAACATCGCTAAAGCCTATGCTGGCCTTTCTGTTTTTGCGGGTGTAGGTGAAAGAACACGGGAAGGGAATGATTTGCTGCGTGAAATGATTGAGTCGAACGTGGTGAAATATGGTGATGATTTTAAACACAGCATGGAAAAGGGCGGATGGGATCTGTCAAAAGTTGATCCTAAGGCGCTATCCGAATCTCAGGCTACGCTAGTATTTGGTCAGATGAACGAACCGCCAGGTGCACGGGCACGAGTGGCTCTTTCCGGTCTTACCATCGCAGAATATTTCCGTGATGGAGACAAAAATGATGCCAAAGGTGGTCGCGATATTCTATTCTTTATTGATAATATTTTCCGCTTCACACAAGCAGGTTCAGAGGTATCAGCCCTTCTTGGTCGTATGCCTTCTGCGGTAGGTTACCAACCTACATTGGCAACAGAGATGGGATTGATGCAAGAACGAATCACTTCTACTAAAAGAGGTTCAATTACTTCTGTTCAGGCAGTATATGTACCTGCGGATGACTTGACTGATCCGGCTCCTGCAACTACGTTTGCCCACCTAGATGCAACGACTGTATTGAGCCGTAAGATTGCTGAGTTGGGTATCTATCCTGCGGTGGATCCCTTAGATTCTACTTCAAGAATTCTAAGCGCAGATGTTTTGGGTGCGGAACATTACGGTTGTGCGATGCGGGTAAAAGAAATCCTTCAGCGTTATAAAGAAT